>NZ_CP029639.1:5540000-5807500 GCF_003268635.1 Paenibacillus sp. DCT19 | reverse complement strand
ATACTTCCTAGCGACCGATAGTGAAGCAGTACCGTGAGGGAAAGGTGAAAAGCACCCCGGAAGGGGAGTGAAATAGAACCTGAAACCGTGTGCTTACAAAAAGTCAGAGCCCGTTTTAGGGGTGATGGCGTGCCTTTTGTAGAATGAACCGGCGAGTTACGTTCCCGTGCAAGGTTAAGGTGAAGAGCCGGAGCCGCAGCGAAAGCGAGTCTGAATAGGGCGCTCGTAGTACGTGGACGTAGACCCGAAACCGGGTGATCTACCCCTGTCCAGGGTGAAGGTGCGGTAACACGCACTGGAGGCCCGAACCCACGCACGTTGAAAAGTGCGGGGATGAGGTGGGGGTAGCGGAGAAATTCCAATCGAACTCGGAGATAGCTGGTTCTCCCCGAAATAGCTTTAGGGCTAGCCTCGGAAAACAGAGTCGTGGAGGTAGAGCACTGATTGGGTGCGGGGCCCGCAAGGGTTACCAAGCTCAGTCAAACTCCGAATGCCATAGACTTACTTCCGGGAGTCAGACAGTGAGTGCTAAGATCCATTGTCAAAAGGGAAACAGCCCAGACCATCAGCTAAGGTCCCCAAGTGTGTGTTAAGTGGGAAAGGATGTGGAGTTGCACAGACAACCAGGATGTTGGCTTAGAAGCAGCCACCATTTAAAGAGTGCGTAATAGCTCACTGGTCGAGTGACTCTGCGCCGAAAATGTAACGGGGCTAAACACACCACCGAAGCTATGGCTTGATGCTTGCATCAGGGGTAGGGGAGCGTTGTATAAGGGTTGAAGGTGTACCGTAAGGAGCGCTGGACATTATACAAGTGAGAATGCCGGTATGAGTAACGAAAAGATCAGTGAGAATCTGATCCGCCGAAAGCCTAAGGGTTCCTGAGGAAGGCTCGTCCACTCAGGGTAAGTCGGGACCTAAGGCGAGGCCGAAAGGCGTAGTCGAAGGACAACAGGTCGAAATTCCTGTACCACCGTAAGCCGTTATGAGCAATGGGGGGACGCAGTAGGGTAGTGACGCAGACTGATGGATGTCTGTCCAAGCAGTGAGGCTGATGTGTAGGCAAATCCGCACATCGTAAGGCTGGGCTGTGATGGGGAGTGAAAATTACAGTAGCGAAGGTCATGATCTCACACTGCCAAGAAAAGCCTCTAGCCAGGTGATGGTGCCCGTACCGCAAACCGACACAGGTAGGCGAGAAGAGAATTCTAAGGCGCGCGGAAGAACTCTCGTTAAGGAACTCGGCAAAATGACCCCGTAACTTCGGGAGAAGGGGTGCCCCGGTAGTGTGAATAGCACGAGGGGGCCGCAGTGAAAAGGCCCAAGCGACTGTTTAGCAAAAACACAGGTCTGTGCGAAGCCGTAAGGCGAAGTATACGGGCTGACGCCTGCCCGGTGCTGGAAGGTTAAGGGGAGCGGTTAGGAGTAATCCGAAGCTGTGAACCGAAGCCCCAGTAAACGGCGGCCGTAACTATAACGGTCCTAAGGTAGCGAAATTCCTTGTCAGGTAAATTCTGACCCGCACGAATGGCGTAACGACTTGGGCGCTGTCTCAACGAGAGATCCGGTGAAATTTTAATACCTGTGAAGATGCAGGTTACCCGCGACAAGACGGAAAGACCCCATGGAGCTTTACTGCAGCTTGATATTGAATTTGGGTACGATCTGTACAGGATAGGTGGGAGCCTTTGAAACCGGAGCGCCAGCTTCGGTGGAGGCACCGTTGGGATACCACCCTGATCGTATCTAGGTTCTAACCTGGTACCGTAATCCGGTGCGGGGACAGTGTCAGGTGGGCAGTTTGACTGGGGCGGTCGCCTCCTAAAGAGTAACGGAGGCGCCCAAAGGTTCCCTCAGAATGGTTGGAAATCATTCGAAGAGTGCAAAGGCATAAGGGAGCTTGACTGCGAGACCTACAAGTCGAGCAGGGACGAAAGTCGGGCTTAGTGATCCGGTGGTACCGCATGGAAGGGCCATCGCTCAACGGATAAAAGCTACCCTGGGGATAACAGGCTTATCTCCCCCAAGAGTCCACATCGACGGGGAGGTTTGGCACCTCGATGTCGGCTCATCGCATCCTGGGGCTGAAGTAGGTCCCAAGGGTTGGGCTGTTCGCCCATTAAAGCGGTACGCGAGCTGGGTTCAGAACGTCGTGAGACAGTTCGGTCCCTATCTGTCGTGGGCGTAGGAAATTTGAGAGGAGCTGTCCTTAGTACGAGAGGACCGGGATGGACGTACCGCTGGTGTACCAGTTGTTCCGCCAGGAGCACCGCTGGGTAGCTATGTACGGACGGGATAAGCGCTGAAAGCATCTAAGCGTGAAGCCCCCTCAAGATGAGATTTCCCAGTATGTAAGACCCCTTGAAGACGACGAGGTAGATAGGCTGGGGGTGGAAGTGCAGTAATGCATGGAGCTGACCAGTACTAATCGGTCGAGGGCTTATCCAATTAGCACGTTTTAAATCGCAGACTTTCGTTTCGAATCTAGTTTTCAGAGAACAACACTCTGAAATGTAAGCTACGCGTTTGGTGGCGATGGCGGAGGGGTTCCACACGTACCCATCCCGAACACGACCGTTAAGCCCTCTAGCGCCGATGGTACTTGGACCGCAGGGTCCTGGGAGAGTAGGACGCCGCCAAGCGAAGAACCACTGCCGATGTTATTCGGTGGTGGTTTTTATATTTTTCTAGGTAGATCATCTTATTTTTATAATAATACTGTGTATATACGTATTTAAGGGGCGCTTAGGCGCCTCTTATTTGACTTTATAGAACTCCTCTGACACACTCATAGAGAAGACTACATTACAGATCAGACCACAGACTGGGATGATTTCATCATTTTCTAGAGAACGGGGTGCAGAATGAGATGGAATTTCGTAAATTAACAGCAGACGCTTTCAATGAGTGCATGGCGCTTTCTGAGTATGCGTTTCAATTTGTAATGAAAGAGGAACAGAGAGAGAAGCGTCAAAAACAGTTTGCAAAACACGATGTATGGGGAGTGTATGATGATGGCACTCTAGGTGCCAAGCTTCACATTATCCCTTTTCAAACGTATATTCATGGTCGGTCATTCGACATGGGTGGTATTGCAGGTGTAGCTACGTGGCCAGAGTACAGACGCAAGGGCTGGGTAGCTGGTTTGCTCAAACACACATTGGAAGAAATGAATCGCAACAAACAGAGTATTTCGTTCCTGCATCCGTTTGCGTTTGCCTTTTATCGGAAGTATGGTTGGGAAACATACATTGAATACAAAAAATATAAAGTACCTGCGTCGCATTTGCCTGCCAAAAAACCAACATCTGGAACGCTGCGCAGAGGCAATCCGGATCTGGATGTTTTAAAAAGCGTATATAATGCTTATGCGGAGCGCTATAACGGAATGTTGATCCGTGACGATGCGTGGTGGAAAGACTCGGTGCTTACGGAGGGAACCAGTCAGAAGGCCGTATATTATGATGAAACTGGGCAAGCGCAAGGGTATATATTATACGAGGTCAAGGAGCGTAAGTTCGCGATCGATGAGATCATTCATCTGAATGAAGAAGCGAGACAAGCTCTATGGACCTTTATAGCCAATCATGATTCCATGATTGAAGAAGTTACATTACAAGCACCAGCAAGTGATACCCTTGCTTTTCAATTGGATAATCCACGCATTCAGCAAGAGATTGTTCCTTATTTTATGGCGCGCATCGTGAGTGTGGAGCAATTTATTTCTCAGTATCCGTTCGCCAGTCAGGATTCCCCGTACAGATTGCTCTTCAGGTTAAGGATGCTCATGCACCTTGGAACGAAGGTGTGTGGCAATTAAATGTTGCCATGAATGGAACGGCTTCAATCTGGAAGGCTTCCGAACCTGTTTCTGAAGATCGGACGATACAAATAGATATTCAATCCCTTACTGCTGTGTTGATGGGATACCGAAGACCGGATGAAATGGCTAAGATAGGCAGAATTCATGGGTCTGCTGAAGCGGTTAATGCTTTGGAGAATGCAATTCCTTTACGGGAAACGTATTTACTTGATTTCTTCTAAAGTATTAGATTGATTGATCAAGAGATTATAAGGCTTATTTTAAGTGAAGCACTGATGGCTCTCATGAAATCACCTGATATAGCATGAAGGCGTAACGGTAAGACAAATGGACTTCTCCAGCTCTTTTGGAGAGGTTTTTTTGTGTCCAAAGAATATTTCGTGTAAAATCGTAAAAAATGAATAGTGACCCCACTTGGCAAAATCACAAAATATGCTATAATGTATATAAAGTCAAAGAAAGTCAAAGTCAACTGAGATCATCATTTTGTTTGACTTTCTTATGCCATTCGCTGAGTAAAGTGCGACTACACTTTTCTTTGCGGAACAAGCAGTATCAAAGGACCTTCGAGCGGCCTATACTCTCCCGGTAACACTTGTTGTATCCAGATTCGGTGTTTTACGGAATGGTTAAATGGGATGAGAAGGTGCACTCTGTAGGGGCGTGTGGGTCCTTATTGACTTAACGTTTCAGACAGTGGAGGATGAGTGGATGCGTAATATCTCTGATATTATCGAACAATATCTGAAGAGTATTCTGCATGAAAGTCCCGAAGGAATGGTTGAAATTCAGCGTAATGATCTGGCAGACCAATTCTCATGCGTGCCTTCTCAGATTAATTACGTCATCAGCACCCGGTTTACCCTAGAGAAGGGCTATCTGGTGGAAAGCAAACGCGGTGGCGGTGGTTATGTACGTATTCAACGGATCGAACTACCTGCTCACTCAGCACTGCATAACCATTTGCATCATAGTATTGGAGATGAGATCGGGCAGACTGCTGCCGAAGGTCTAATCTACCAACTAGAGGAAGCACGTTTCTTGAGCAAACGAGAGGCGGGGTTGATGCGGGCGGCTGTATCGAGAGAAATTATTTTGGTCAAACTTCCTTACCGGGATCAAATTCGTGCCAGAATGTTGAAGGCGATGTTAATATCTTTGCTCGGTAAATGAAAACTATCGGGACCAAAGGAGGTACATCAATGCTTTGCCAAGAATGCAATAATCGTCCGGCTACACTTCATTTCACGAAGATTGTGAACGGAGAGAAGACGGAATTTCATATCTGCGAGTCGTGTGCTCGTGAAAAAGGGGAAATGATTCCTGGAACAGCAGGTGGATTCTCCATTCATAACTTGTTGTCCGGTCTGCTTGATTTCGACCCATCTGGCAAAGGTGGATCAGCAGGAACACCACCTGCTCAATCCCTTCGATGTGAAGAATGTGGCATGACGTATTCCCAATTTAGTAAAATCGGCCGGTTCGGCTGTAGCTCATGCTATAAATATTTTGATAGCCGTCTAGACCCGTTGTTCAAAAGGGTGCATGGCAGCACCTCCCACGTAGGTAAAGTACCTGCACGGGCTGGTGGTCGTATCAAGGTGAAACGACAAATTGCAGATTTGAAACGTACTCTTCAAGAAAGTATCACGCAAGAAGAATTCGAAGAAGCTGCTCAAATTCGTGACCAGATCAGAGAACTTGAAAAAGAAATAGCACAGGAGTAAAGTTTGTCATGAGTAGGAGGGATGCGTAATGCCTAATCTGCCTTTTACAGAGAAGGCGCTCAGCGATTGGATGCGCAGTGATGCGGCTGATTCAGAAATCGTCATTAGCAGCCGTGTCCGGATCGCACGCAACCTGCAGCATTATCCATTTCCGATGCTTGCATCCAATGAGCAATCGGAGGAAGTGCTGAATAAGCTGAGCGAAGTACTTCAATACGACGATGTTCATGCTTTTGGAAATTTTCACACACTGGATCTAATCGATATTGATGAGCTCGACAAACGTGTGTTGGTGGAGAAACATCTGATTAGTCCCAGTCTAGCGAATGAATCCAAGAACGGTGCTGTCATCCTTAGTGAGGATGAGTCTGTCAGTATCATGATTAATGAAGAGGATCATCTTAGGATCCAATGCCTCTATCCGGGGTTCCAGGTGAAAGAAGCTTGGGAGAAAGCTTCTGCGATAGATGATGCTTTTGAAGCGCATGTGGATTATGCATTTGATGATCGTAGAGGATACTTGACCAGCTGTCCTACCAATGTCGGTACAGGTGTAAGGGCATCCGTAATGATGCATTTGCCGGCTCTTGTCATGACACAACAGATTGGACGTATTCTAACGGCGGTTTCCCAGGTAGGGCTTACTGTCCGCGGGATTTACGGTGAAGGTAGCGAAGCAATGGGCAACCTATTCCAGATCTCTAACCAGATCACGCTAGGACAGACCGAGCAAGAAGTTATCGAAAATCTGCACAGTGTTGTGTTACAGATGATTGGACATGAACGTACCGCTAGAGAACGACTGATCACCGACTCAAGACTGCGTATTACGGACAGGGTTATGCGATCTTATGGCATACTGTCTCACGCAGCCATAGTCGACTCGAAGGAAGCTGCACAGCGTCTCTCCGACGTTCGTCTTGGTGTAGATCTAGGTCTGTTGGAAGGACTCACTATACCGGTGATGAACGAGCTGAACGTAATGACTCAGCCTGGTTTCTTGCAGAAAACATTCGGGGAAGATATGCGTACAGATGAACGAGATATCTACCGTGCTCAGCTCATTCGTGATACGATCAACCCAGCAAAGTAAGTTAGCCTTTTCAGATTTATAAATGAGGTTTCACGCTGCAATTGCAGCTTTTATATAATATGGCAATTTGCATCAAGGTATTTGCAACGAAGCTGCAATAATTGATGTGAACAGCTGAATGATTTTATTCGCAGCATGGCTGCAGACAACGTGTTATAAAGAATACGGTGGAAGAGCTTGTTTCAAGGGGCTCTAACCCGTTTTATCCAAAACCATGGAGGTGCAGGAGATATGATGTTTGGAAGATTTACGGAACGTGCCCAAAAGGTACTCGCATTAGCGCAGGAAGAAGCTGTCCGTCTCGGTCATAATAACATCGGTACTGAGCACATTTTGCTCGGCCTCATTCGTGAAGGCGAAGGTATTGCAGCCAAAGCGCTGATCGGCCTGGGACTCGGATTGGAAAAAATTCAGGATGAAGTAGAAACGCTGATTGGCCGTGGTCAGGAGCAACCTACTAACATTGCATATACGCCTCGTGCGAAAAAAGTAATTGAGCTATCTATGGATGAAGCCCGCAAATTGGGTCACACATATGTAGGAACAGAACACATCTTGCTTGGATTGATCCGTGAAGGTGAAGGTGTAGCAGCACGTGTACTTAACAACTTAGGTATTAGCTTGAACAAAGCTCGTCAGCAAGTTCTTCAATTGCTGGGTAGCAGCGAAGCGGTATCAAGTCATAACGGAACACCTGCTAATGTTAGCACGCCAACACTCGACAGCCTGGCTCGTGACCTCACGGCCTATGCGAAGGAAAACAACCTTGATCCTGTTATCGGGCGTAGCAAAGAGATTGAGCGCGTAATTCAAGTGCTGAGTCGTCGTACGAAGAACAATCCGGTATTGATCGGTGAACCAGGGGTAGGTAAAACAGCGATTGCTGAAGGACTTGCCCAAAAAATTATTGCAAACGAAATTCCAGAAACATTGCGTGACAAACGCGTTATGACACTGGATATGGGTTCAGTTGTAGCGGGTACGAAATACCGTGGTGAATTCGAAGATCGCTTGAAAAAAATAATGGATGAGATTCGCCAAGCGGGTAACATCGTCCTGTTTATTGATGAGTTGCATACCTTGATCGGTGCAGGTGGAGCAGAAGGTGCAATCGATGCTTCTAACATTTTGAAGCCGGCTCTGGCACGTGGAGAATTGCAGTGCATTGGTGCAACAACGCTGGATGAATATCGTAAATATATTGAAAAAGATGCAGCGCTTGAGCGTCGTTTCCAACCTATTACGGTGGATCAACCATCCCAGAAGAAGCTATTCAAATTTTGCACGGCTTGCGTGACCGTTATGAAGCCCATCACCGTGTGAAAATCACAGATGAAGCAATTGTACAGGCGGTTAAATTGTCTGATCGATATATTACTGACCGTTTCTTGCCGGACAAAGCGATCGACTTGATCGATGAAGCGGGTTCCAAAGTAAGGTTGAACTCATATACAGTACCGCCAAACTTGAAACAACTGGAGAGCCGTCTTGAAGATATCCGCAAGGAGAAAGATGCAGCGGTGCAAAGCCAGGAGTTCGAGAAAGCAGCAGCCCTGCGTGATACGGAACAAAAAATCCGTGAAGAGCTAGATGTAACGAAGAACCAATGGAAAGAAAAACAAGGTCGCACGGATTCTGAGGTAACTCCTGAGGATATCGCACAAGTGGTAGCCAACTGGACTGGAATTCCGGTGAACAAGCTGAAAGAAGAAGAAACGCAGCGCTTGATGAACCTGGAGCAAATTCTCCATGAACGTGTTATCGGTCAAGATGAAGCTGTTAAATCGGTCAGCCGTGCAGTACGTCGTGCTCGTGCTGGTCTGAAGGATCCGAAACGTCCAATGGGTTCATTTATCTTCCTCGGTCCTACTGGGGTTGGTAAAACCGAGCTGGCTCGTGCGCTAGCTGAAGCGATGTTTGGTGATGAGAATGCAGTAATTCGTATCGATATGTCTGAGTATGGTGAGAAACACTCCACATCAAGATTGGTCGGAGCGCCTCCAGGATATGTCGGTTACGAAGAAGGCGGTCAGTTGACGGAGAAAGTTCGTCGCAAACCGTACTCCGTTGTGCTCTTGGATGAAGTCGAAAAAGCACACCCAGAAGTGTTCAACATTCTGTTGCAAGTGCTTGAAGATGGTCGTCTCACAGATTCCAAAGGCCGCGTAGTTGACTTCCGCAACACGTTGATCATCCTGACATCCAATGTGGGTGCAGAAGCGATTAAACGTAACTCTACACTCGGATTCACTGCTGTGGTAGATGCAGGAGCGGATTATGACAACATGAAGGGTAAAGTTATGGATGAGCTGAAGAAAAGCTTCCGTCCAGAATTCCTTAACCGGATTGATGAAATTATCGTCTTCCATTCTCTCGAAGAAAAACACATTGCTGAGATTGTTACACTCATGAGTGAAGAACTTCGGAAACGCCTACGTGAATACGAAGTGGACTTCGAGCTTACGGACAATGCGAAGGCATTCCTTGCCAAAGCGGGCTTCGATCCAGCTTATGGTGCGCGTCCACTACGTCGGGCAATCCAGAAGCATATCGAAGACAAATTGTCAGAAGAATTGCTTACAGGCAATGTAGTTAAAGGTGATTCCTTGTTGATTGATGAGGATAATGGCGCCTTGTCTGTAACTAAAAAAGATATTGTTCCATCCACAGAAGAGATCGAAACGAAGTAATCCAATCTGGATCATTCGTGAAATAGATTCATGGGAATGACAAAGGACCTTTCTGGCTTATGCCAGAGAGGTCTTTTTTTGCAATCTGAGCAATTTGACTTCTTATCAATGAGGCAGTGGCAATAACAGGTGTAGAAAATTCAGGAACATGTGTAAAGTTTACGATAATCCTTTACGAAAAATCTCAAACAATGGTAAACTTTTATTAACCCTGCGCGTTAGGAAGTCGGGGCAAAATTCGTCGAATAATGCAAAATGCTGTTATAAAATAAATGGTAGGAGTGCTGAAGTGGCCAAAGTAAAAACCAAGTTTCAATGTACGGAATGCGGCTATGAAGCCCCCAAATGGTATGGTAAGTGTCCAGGTTGTCAGTCATGGAATTCAATGATAGAAGAAACTGAAACGGTGGTCAAAACACAAGGGAGGAATTCTCCCCTTTTTGACAGTAAAGATAAACCGCTTCCTATCATAGATATAGATAGCGGTCAGGAGCCGCGAGTGCAGACTGGAATCGGAGAACTGAACCGTGTATTGGGTGGCGGGATCGTTCCAGGTTCTCTCGTTCTGGTGGGCGGAGACCCGGGAATTGGAAAATCAACATTAATGTTGCAGACGTCTCATGCGTTGACACATTCAGGATTGCGTGTGTTGTATGTATCAGGCGAGGAATCAGTAAAACAGACCAAATTAAGAGCAGATCGTCTTGGCGCACTATCTCCTGAGCTGTATGTGCTGTGTGAAACCAATATGGAACGTGTTGAGGAAGCGGTGGAGCAGATCCAGCCGCATTTTCTTGTCATCGACTCGATTCAGACGGTATATTTGCCCGAAGTTACCAGTGCACCGGGAAGTGTAGCCCAGGTAAGGGAATGTACATCAAGGTTCATGCGAATTGCCAAAGGCCGAGGCATTGCAACGGTTCTCGTGGGGCATGTTACCAAGGAAGGTGCCATTGCCGGACCACGTATGCTAGAACATATGGTGGATTGTGTACTCTATTTTGAAGGGGAGCGTCATCATACGTATCGTTTATTGCGGGCGGTGAAGAACCGTTTTGGTTCCACGAATGAGATCGGTATTTTTGAAATGGGTGAAGATGGGCTTCGTGAAGTCGGTAATCCATCAGAGCTCTTTCTGTCCGAACGTCCACTCGGCGTTGCTGGATCTACAGTTGTAGCAAGCATGGAAGGCACACGTCCCTTACTCGTGGAGCTACAGGCATTGATCTCTGCCACTCATTTCCCATCTCCGCGTCGTATGGCGACAGGCATAGACCATCACCGGTTAAACCTGATCATCGCTGTATTGGAGAAGCGCATGGGGATGTTTCTGCAAACCCAGGATGCCTATCTTAATGTTGCGGGGGCGTACGCTTAGATGAACCTGCTGTGGATTTGGCGGTTGCAATAAGCATCGCTTCAAGTCTAAGAGATGTACCAACCAAACCGGATGATGTCATATTTGGCGAAATTGGTTTGACGGGTGAAGTTCGAGCTGTATCACGAGCCGAACAACGTGTGAAAGAAGCCGAGAAGCTTGGCTTCAAACGAGTCATTTTACCAGAAAAAAGCTTAAAGGGCTGGAAACATCCTCGCGGGATACAACTGATCGGTGTGAATACCGTGGCAGATGCACTAGCGGTCGCTTTAGATTAGGGGGCATAACAAGATGAAAGATTCGAGCCAACTGGATAATATGAATGAGTTGTTAAGGTTGATCGCACCAGGTACACCTTTCCGCGAAGGTCTGGAGAACGTGCTGCGCGCCAAAACGGGGCACTGCTTGTTGTAGGATACAGCCCTGAAGTGATGGAAGTGGTTGACGGGGGATTTTCAATTAATTGTGATTTCTCTCCGAACTATCTGTATGAGCTTGCCAAGATGGATGGTGCCATTATCCTCAGTGAGGATTTGAAACGCATTTTATACGCGAATACTCAACTAATCCCAGATTCCTCTATATCTTCTTCAGAAACAGGGATTCGTCACCGTACAGCGGAGCGCGTAGCAAAGCAAACGGGCAAATTGGTAGTGTCCATCTCTCAACGTCGGAATATTATTACTCTGTATCAGGGAACACTCAGATATTCGCTGAAAGAGATTGGTGTAATTTTGACTAAGGCCAATCAGGCGATTCAAACGTTGGAGAAATACAAAGCCGTTTTGACGCAGTCTCTAACCAACCTAAGTGCTTCAGAATTTGAAGAACAGGTGACCATTCCCGAAGTCGTGAATGTTATTCAGCGGACAGAAATGGTGATGCGGATCAAAACGGAAATTAAACGATATATTCATGAGTTAGGCAATGAAGGAAGACTGATCTCCATGCAAATGGAAGAGCTGGTGGGTACAACGGAAGAAGAGGCATGGTTGCTCTATAAAGACTATGCACGCGACGATAGTGATGACAAGATTCGCGAAATTATTGTGGGTCTGAAGAGATTGTCGGATGATGAACTGCTTGATGCACATCATATTGTACGTTTGCTCGGATATCCTTCATCAGCAGCGACGTCTGAGGACTCGGTTGCGCCACGTGGATTCCGGGTATTAAATAAGATACCCCGTCTGCCCAATGTCATCATTCATAACCTGGTGGATCAATTTGAACAGTTGCCTCAAGTTATTATGGCAACCATTGAAGAGTTGGATGAAGTAGATGGAATTGGTGAAGTGCGTGCCCGCACAATCAAGGAAGGTCTGAAGCGGCTACAGGAGCAAATGTTTATCGACAGACAGATGTAAGAGTGTGCCTATAACGGCTTGAAGATGATGAGGTGAAACAACGATGTTAACCAGATTCATTCCGAATCTCTTTACCTTAGGTAATCTGTTTCTTGGAATGATGGCAATATTACTTGCAATTGAGGGAAACTACAGTTTAGCAGCGATTATGGTTATTGTCGCGATGTTACTGGATGGTCTGGACGGACGGGTGGCACGAGCATTGAATGCCCAGAGTGAATTCGGCAAGGAGCTGGACTCTCTGTCGGATATGGTATCGTTTGGTGCTGCTCCAGCGCTGATTGTGTTTATGGTTTCATTTCAAGATGCTTCCCCTGTACTAGCTTGGATTGCAACAGCGAGCTTTCCCATCTGTGGTGCGATTCGCTTGGCTAGATTTAATGTACGCCCGGGAATTCCGGGGTATTTCACTGGTCTGCCGATTCCAGCGGCGGGTGGAGTGCTAGCGACGTTATCCTTGTTTAACAAAGATATCGGACCGATCAGTATGATCATTGCCACATTGTTGTTGTCGTATCTGATGGTGAGCTCACTTAAATACCCTAACTTCAAAAAGGTAGGCCTACCTCGTAAAGCGATCTGGATTGCTCCATGGGTGATTGCCTTTGCAGTAGCCGTAGCGGTTATTTTCCCAGAACAGTTATCCAAATTAATCTTTATTCCGCTTGTGCTGTATGCCTTATACGGAATGAAGCATAATTTACGCACAGTAGCCTCCCGTAACCGAGCTAAGAAACGTAAAGAAGAGAAGTCTCCTCGTTCGGATCGGTAAAAGAATATACAGAGATCACTTATATGCTATAAAGTGTTTGAATAATGCAAAAAGCACGTGTGCTCCGACTTCGGAGTCACGTGCTTTTTCTCGTTATTCCAATCTATACGGTAACAACCAACTTTGTGCAATGATGATGCATTGTTTATGACAAATTGAACATCCCTAACGTCGAACATTTCTGTGACTCGTGATTCACGACCTCTTCCATGTTGATGTCCAAGAGATTGCAGAGAGCAGACATATAAAACAGGTTGCGTCCTAATTCGGAACTGATAACCTCTTTACAATTCTCGCACAATTCACCTTCGACATGCGTCTCCAGTAAACCCTTGGTCTGAGCAATACCACTCTCAGGGGCGTACTGTTGCTTCGTAGCGTGCAGCTCAATGCAGCCGCATTCGGTAATGGCCTTGGATACGGCACGGTTGACCGAAGCCCCGGCTTGTCCCGTTTTGGACAGCACATCAATCAAACTGCGGTGACGCAATAACAGCTCAGAAACTTGATCCTGAAAAGCCTGTAAACTTAGCGTACTCATTTTGCTACTCACCTCGGGATATGAATTGAATTCATTATATGCCAATTTTTTATCTTCTTTCAACTAAGGATTGCATCTTTTCCAAAAAGTTCTTGTTTAAGGGATTAGCATTTTAGGAATTGGATCATACTGGATATGAAGTTGGAAATATCATGAAGGAGGTGCAGGGACGTATGTGGAAAAAAGGCATTTTAACTTTTACAGGATTGTGCGGAGCATGGTTCGGCTATACAGCATATCATCTGGCAGGCAAATCCATCCCTTGGATGGCAGAATGGATTCAATCCGCAGGGCTCTTGGGAGCTGGGGTATCCACTGCGCTGGGAGCCGTATTATTTATGGCTGCATGCAATCTAGGTGGCACACTGATCGCCGATCGACTGCATAATGGAATCAATGCTTTGGCAAAAGTGCCTATGAATGAATTAGCAGCAGGGGCAGTAGGTACGGTTACAGGTCTACTTGTGGCGTTGTTGCTCTATCCTTGCTTAACATGGTTAGGGACAGCCGGAGAGGTGCTCCAAGTAGCACTGACGGTTGTTAGTGCATATTCGGGGTACATGCTTGCACTAGCCAAAAAAGACGATCTAGCGGCCTTCTGGATGTCTGGGCGATGGGGGCATCCTGAACAAGATGAAGGGCGACGGTTAGAGGAACACAAGATTTTGGATACGAGCGTAATTATTGATGGACGGATTGCAGATATTTGCAAAACCGGATTTATCGAAGGCACCATTGTCATCCCTGAATTTGTTTTGGAAGAATTACAGCATATCGCCGATTCATCCGACCTGTTGAAACGAAATAGAGGACGGCGAGGACTAGATATTCTGAATAAAATTCAGAAAGAGCTCGACGTTAAAGTGCTTATTTATGAAGGTGACTTTGAAGAAATATCTGAGGTGGACAGCAAGTTGGTCAAGCTTGCTAAAGTGCTTCAGGGCAAGGTCGTTACGAATGATTTTAACCTAAACAAGGTGTGTGAACTCCAGGGTGTATCTGTGTTGAACATCAACGATTTGGCGAATGCGGTTAAGCCGGTCGTGTTACCAGGTGAAGAGATTATGGTGCAGATCATTAAGGATGGTAAGGAACATGGTCAGGGCGTGGCATATTTGGATGACGGTACGATGATCGTTGTAGAAGGTGGACGTGAGTATATTGGTATGATGATGGAAGTGCTGGTGACCAGTGTACTTCAGACATCCGCGGGACGAATGATTTTTGCAAAGCCAAAACTGTTGGAAAAAGCCCAGTAAAAACGGTATGATGGGTAGTGTATCGTAGCACATATTGGATATCGCTTGCGGCATTTGATATGGCGGACGATAAACTGACTGACAAGGCAGGGATTGCGGCATGGATAAAGGGTGGGGCGTTGTCGTTGTGGCGGCAGGTCGGGGAACCCGGATGGGGACAACCGAGAGCAAGCAGTTTCTGCTGTTGCAGGACAAGCCCGTTTTCATACATACGCTTGAAGTGTTTGCGGCTCTGGATGAGATGCGCGAGATCGTGCTGGTGACCGGAGCTGGAGATGTTGAACGCTGCCTGAATTGGGTAAAAGAATACCATCTGGAATCACGAGTTCGTGTCATCCCCGGCGGGAAAGAGCGACAGCATTCGGTTCATGAAGGCCTTAAGGCTTTAGGAACGGATTGGGTCCTCGTTCACGACGGGGTACGTCCTTTTGTTAACCGGGAACAGATCAACGCTTGCATGACAACTGTGATGTCTGGCGGTGGTGCTATTCTGGCGGTTCCGGTTAAGGATACGATTAAACAAGTGAATGCGGAAGGTGTCGTTACGGCGACGCCAGACCGCAGCAGTCTGTGGAGCATTCAAACCCCGCAGGCTTTTCGTCTTTCTGCGTTGATGCTTGCTTATGAGTCGGCAGAGAAGGATGGTTTTCTAGGAACAGATGATGCGATGCTGGCAGAGCGCCAGGGCATAACGGTCAAGATTGTGGAAGGCAGTTATACGAACATTAAGTTAACGACGCCGGAAGATTTGCAGTATGCTGCGTTTTTGCTGAGGGGAGAGAAGGAGCAATGATTCGTGTAGGACAAGGGTTCGATGTGCATCAGCTGGTAGAGGGAAGACCTTGCATTATTGGTGGAGTGACGATTCCTCATGAAAAAGGGTTATTGGGTCATTCGGACGCTGACGTACTGTTACATGCCATTAGTGATGCTATTCTAGGTGCGCTGGCACTTGGTGATATCGGCAAACATTTCCCGGACACCGATCCGGAATTCAAGGATGCAGACAGTGTGAAACTTTTGGAACATGTGTGGCAGCTTGTGAAGGATCGGGGATACCGCCTCGGTAACATCGATTCAACCATCATTGCACAGAAGCCGAAGATGGCACCTTATATTCCACAGATGGCTGAGGTTATCGCTAAGGTACTGGAAGCAGAAGTGGATCAAGTGAATGTCAAAGCAACAACGACAGAGCAGCTCGGATTCCCAGGTCGGGGAGAGGGTATTGCAGCTCAATCGGTTGTTTGCCTTGTTCGCGTGTGATATCATCAACCAACGAAGAGACGGAGGGGATAGTTATGAGCACGGAAGTACGCGTGCGCTACGCGCCGAGTCCAACGGGACATCTGCATATCGGGAATGCCCGTACGGCGCTATTTAATTACTTGTATGCTAAACACAATAACGGCAAATTCATTATTCGTATTGAGGATACGGATGTGAAGCGTAACATTGCTGGTGGGGAAGAAAGTCAACTGAAGTATCTGAAGTGGCTCGGCATCGAGTGGGATGAGAGCATTGATGTGGGTGGAGAATACGGACCGTACCGTCAGACGGAACGACTGGATATCTACCGCAAATATACTCAAGAGCTGTTGGATAAGGGGCTTGCATACCATTGCTATTGCACAGAAGCAGAATTGGAGCAAGAGCGCGAAGAGCAGACAGCTCGTGGTGAGACGCCGCGTTATTCGGGTAAACACCGGGATCTGACACCAGAGCAACGCAGTGCTTTTGAAGCAGAAGGCCGCGTGGCGAGCATTCGTTTCCGTGTACCGGAGGAACGGATATACACGTTTGATGATATGGTCAAAGGAACAATTTCGTTCAACAGCAAGGAGTCAGGAGACTTCGTTATCGTCAAAAAAGATGGCATTCCTACTTACAACTATGCAGTAGCGGTCGATGATCACTTGATGAAAATCTCCCACGTACTGCGCGGGGAAGATCACATTTCCAATACGCCGCGTCAGTTGATGATCTATGAAGCGCTGGGCTGGGAGCCGCCGCAATTTGGTCACATGACGTTGATTGTAAATGAAAATCATAAAAAGCTGAGTAAACGGGATGAATCCGTTATTCAGTTTATTGAACAGTATGATCAACTCGGCTATTTGCCAGAAGCGATGTTCAACTTCATTTCCTTACTTGGCTGGTCGCCAGAAGGAGAAGAGGAGATCTTCTCACAAGAGCAGCTCATCCAAATTTTTGATACGAAGCGCTTATCTAAGAGCCCAGCGGTATTTGATACCAATAAACTGGCGCACTTGAACAATCACTATATCAAAAATGCAGATCCAGATCGGATTGCTGAAATGGCGATTCCTCACCTGCAAAAGGCAGGACGGATTGCTTCTGAACTGTCAGCTGAGCAGAAAGAATGGGCTTATACACTCGTTCATCTCTACCAAGAGCAGATGACAGCAGCTTCAGATATCGTAGAATTGTCCGAAGTATTCTTCCGTTCAGATCTTGAACTGGAGGCTGAAGCTGCGGCAGTACTCGCTGAAGAGCAGGTGCCGACTGTACTGAAAGCTTTTGCTGATAAAGTTCAAGCAAGTGATGAGTTCACGCCAAGCAAGATGGCAGCACTTATCAAAGAAGTACAAAAAGAAACTGGATTTAAAGGCAAACAGCTCTTTATGCCAATTCGTGTAGCGCTAACAGGGCAGACACATGGCCGCGATCTCAATCAAACGATTGTATTGCTTGGTCGAGACACGGTGATTGAACGTTTGCATGCTCAAGTAAAAGGGGCATAATCTGACGAAGTTAGTGATTCGTCTGTAGTTGTGTGTCGATTACAGGGGAAGGCTGTTGTCAGTCTCAACCCTTTTCGATATAATAGCAACACAACGAATAAATGATATGATTTATCTATATAGAACAGCAAAGACCGGGAGGAGTACGTTGATCCGGACAGATTCAGAGAGGATGGCCCCGCCTAAAGAATGAAGTTCTTTGGTGCGGTGGCTGTGAGCCATCCACTGTCCGTCAACCGAAATGCGCCTGTGAGCTGCATAGCCGAATCCAGCCCCGCCCTTGTCGATTAGGACAAGGGAAAACGTTAGGATAGGTTGTGACGGTTGGTTCCCGTTATTAAACCGTTTGAGGGTTCATTGTTATACAGGTGAACTGAGCAGAGTGGGACCGCGATCAACGCCTCTGTAGCTTACATAGCTACAGGGGCGTTTTTTGTATGTCTGGACGTGTAACTCTTTCAAAGATAATCAAATCACAGCGGTGTTGAATTACAGTTACAGCGGTACGGAGTCCTAACATGTGCATAGGTGTAAAGCTAGTAGTACACTATCAAGGAATGCGCCGTCCGGTAAGCCGGAGGACGAGAACCTGAACAAGAGGGGAACGAGCATGTTTAAGAAGATCAGATCAGATATCCAGGCGGTGTTTGAAAACGATCCAGCGGCCCGGGGATGGTTTGAGGTTGTATTTACTTACTCAGGGCTGCATGCGATATGGGCGCATCGGATCGCGCATTTTTTATACAAGCGAAGGTTCTTCTCGTTCGCTCGGTTCATTTCACAGATTAGCCGTTTTATGACAGGAATCGAAATCCACCCTGGTGCGACGATTGGTAATCGATTGTTTATTGACCATGGAATGGGTGTAGTTATTGGTGAAACGTGTGAGATCGGTGACGACGTTGTTATCTATCAAGGGGTTACTCTTGGGGGCACGGGAAAAGAAAAAGGTAAGAGACATCCGACAATTGGTAATAATGTGGTTATCTCGTCAGGTGCCAAAGTGCTTGGTTCGTTCCGTGTGGGGGATCAATGTAACATTGGCGCCAACTCGGTTGTACTGAAAGAGGTGCCAGCGAATAGTACGGTTGTAGGTATTCCGGGGAGAATCGTCAAACAGGATGGGCGCCGTGTCGATCGTCTGAATCAACAGCTACCAGATCCGGTCATTGATTCTTTGCGAAGCATGCAACAAGAGATTGAACGTTTGCGGGAAGAGGTACGTACGATGCAGAATACCCGTGAAATAGAACCTTCGCGTGATACAATAAATAAAGGAAGCATGGGATGAAAGTGAGTGCTATATAAGTGAGTGCTATATAAGTTCAACTCATTCATTACATGCGGAAAAGAACGAAAGGAAAGTGACCATGACGCTTCAAATTTACAATACAATGAGCCGTACAAAAGAAGAATTCGTTCCCCAAGAGCCGGGGAAAGTGAAGATGTATGTGTGTGGGCCGACGGTATATGATTACATTCATATTGGCAATGCACGTCCAGTGATTTTCTTCGACACGGTTCGCGGGTACTTGGAACAGATCGGACATGACGTGAATTATGTCGTTAACTTTACAGATGTTGACGATAAGCTTATCCGCAAAGCAGAGCAGCTCGGTACAGACGTACCGCATGTAGCAGAGAAGTTCATTGCAGCCTATTACGAAGACCTTGAAGGTTTAGGCATTCCTAAGGCGAGTAGTAATCCGAGAGTAACCGAGAACATGCCGCTCATTATTGATTTCATCCGTGAGCTGGTGGATAAGGGTATCGCATACGAAAACGGTGGGGATGTATACTATCGTACTAGCAAGTTTGCGGAGTATGGTAAGTTATCTAAGCAGAATCTGCAAGAACTTCAGTTCGGCATTCGGATCGGTGTGGACGAACGTAAAGAGAACCCGGAAGACTTCGTCCTGTGGAAGGCTGCTAAGCCAGGGGAGATCTATTGGTCTAGCCCATGGGGAGATGGACGTCCAGGTTGGCACATTGAATGCTCGGCCATGGCTCGGGAATACCTCGGGGATACGTTGGATATCCATGGAGGCGGACAGGATCTACAGTTTCCTCACCACGAGTGCGAATGCGCTCAATCCGAGGTGCTAACAGGCAAACCGCTGGCTAATTATTGGATGCATAACGGGTTTATCCGTATCGATAATGAAAAGATGTCCAAATCACTAGGAAATGGTGTGTTGGTTAAAGATCTCCGTACCCAATATAAACGTGAAGCTATTCGTTACTTCATGTTATCTACACACTATCGTAACCCGCTTAATTTTACAGAGGATACGATGGAGCAAGCACAAAACAGTGTAGACCGGATTACCAATGCGGTGGTTAATCTCAAGCATCGTCTACAGGCGGTAACTGTAGATCGAGAGAGCTCAGCTGAGTTTACGACAAGATTGGATCAGATTCGTGAACAGTATCATGAGAAAATGCAAGATGACTTCAATACGCCTGACGCAATCACAGCTTTATTTGAATGGGCTGGTGAAGCGAACCAATTGTTACAACAGGATGTGGTGAATGCTGCCGATATTCGTGCTCTGCTGGAGTTGTTCAGCGAACTGAATGCAGTGCTTCGCATCTATACAGACGCTGAGCCTGAACTGCTAGATGAAGAGATTGAGCGTTTGATCGAAGAACGTGTAGAAGCGCGTAAATCTAAAAATTGGGCTCGGGCTGATGAGATCCGTGATGAACTATCTGCTCAGGGAATATTGCTTGAGGATACAGCCCAAGGGATGAGATGGCGGCGCAAATGAGTGAGGAGCAGCCAAAAAAAATGTCTGAAATTGCCGAACTTACGGAAGCGGCCTCGTCAGTAGTAGGTGAGAAGAAGCAGGTGGAATCTGAAGAAAAAACAACGCATATCACGGATGGGGGCTGGTTTCCTTATCCCCTCTCACGGCCTGCGCGTCTGATTCCTCCAATTGCACTTGCTTATATTGGGGACGCTGTGTACGAGGTGGCGGTACGTCAGTATTTGTTATCTAAAGCGAATATGCGCCCGAATCACCTGCATCGCAGTGCGACAGGGCTCGTATCAGCCAAGGCTCAGAGCCGAATTCTTACAGGAATTGAACCAGAGCTGACCGAAGAAGAACGCGACATGGTTCGCCAAGGGCGAAACGCCAAGTCTGGTTCCATTCCTAAAAATGCGGATGTTCTAGAGTATAGACATGCCACGGCGCTGGAATGTCTGATCGGCTATTTGTATAGCAGCGGTCAACATGATCGAATGATTGCATTGATTGGTCGTGGGATTGAGCATGCAGAACAGCAAGCGCAATCTTCGACAAAATAATTGAATTTCAACGAAGCCGCTACGTGAGTTTTGTCTAATTAACAGAGTCTCGCGCAGCGTTATAGAGAGGATCGAACAACAATGGAAGAAGAATGGATCGCTGGTAAACACTCCGTAACGGAGGCACTACGCTCAGGTCGAACCATTAATAAAATATGGATTGCCGATACAGCTCAAAAGCATCTGACCCAGCCGATTATTGCAGAAGCGAAAAAGCTAGGGATTGTGATCCAACATGTGGACAAGCGTAAATTGGATCAGACCGTTCCAGGTATACAGCATCAGGGGTTGTAGCACAAGCTGCGCCTTATGCTTACGTTGAGGTAGAAGATATTCTTGCTGCAGCTAAAGCGAAGGGGGAACACCCATTTCTGATTTTGCTCGACGAAATCGAAGATCCACACAACCTTGGATCCATTTTGCGGACGGCAGACTGCACAGGCGCTCATGGTGTCATTGTGCCTAAACGTCGGTCAGCAGCAGTTACTGCTACAGTATCCAAAACCTCTGCAGGAGCTGTTGAATATGTACCGGTAGCGCGCGTAAGTAATTTGGGGCAAACGATTGATCGTCTCAAGGAAGAAGGCGTGTGGGTAGTTGGCACGGATGTTACTGCTAAAGAAAATGTATTTGGCAATGGGGTCTTCACAGGGCCTGTAGCGCTCGTGATTGGAAATGAGAACAAAGGTATGGGGCGTCTCATCCGTGAAAAATGTGATGTGTTGATTAAATTGCCGATGCAGGGTCAGATTAACTCGCTTAACGCATCCGTTGCTGCGGGTGTAGTGATGTATGAAGTGCTCCGGTCACGCCAAGTGCAGGAATAGAAACTATGGCTGACTCCCGTGATGTGCTTCTTGTAGACGGGTACAACATGATCGGTGATTGGCCAGAGCTGTCTAAGTTAGCGCAAAATGGATTGGAAGAAGCGCGCAACCGGCTTCTATCGCGTCTTGCTGACTATCAGGCCTTCTCTGGCCGAAAGGTCATTGTTGTTTTTGACGCCTACCTCGTGCCCGGACTCGGCAAATCCTTTACACAGAGCAAAATACAAATTTATTTCACAAAGGAAAAAGAGACGGCGGATGAATGCATTGAGAGACTCGTTCGGGAACTCAGTATGCGAAGACGACAAATCTATGTGGCTACAAGTGATATGGTAGAGCAACACGTCATTTTTGGACAGGGAGCTTTGCGTGTGTCTGCTAGGGAACTGCTGATTGAAGTAGAGCAGAACGAAAAAGAGCTGCAGAAACGTCTGGAAGAGAGGCAGTCTCAAACGACACGCAATACACTTGGGGGGAAACTCAGTCCAGATGTTTTGAAACAATTTGAACGCTGGCGCAGGGAATGATCTTGGTTTTTACAGATATTACAATATTGAAAGTCTTGACAATTATGTTATTCATGTTCTTTTTTAGGCAGAGCGTGGTTGACGGTGTAAGGTAGCATCATATATACTTGTCCTATATTTCATAGAGTAGAGTAACGGGGTACCTTGCGTTGCAGCCGGAGGGATTGTCTGTGAGTGTCGACCTCAAAGATATCATGTTATCTAAGTATGATTACCAAAGTGACGAAGACATTGTCGAAGCGGTCCGTGAAGGTGAAAGCGAAGCGCTGGAGTTTTTGATTAACAAATATCGCAACTTTGTACGCGCCAAGGCAAGATCTTATTTTCTGATTGGGGCAGACCGGGAAGATATTATTCAAGAAGGAATGATAGGACTCTATAAATCTATTCGAGATTTTAAGGGTGACAAATTGGCTTCGTTCAAAGCTTTCGCTGAGCTGTGTATTACACGGCAGATCATTACAGCGATTAAGACAGCAACACGTCAAAAGCACATTCCGCTTAATTCTTATGTGTCTCTGGACAAGCCTATTTATGATGAAGAATCCGATCGTACCTTACTCGATGTGATTTGTGGAACCCAGGTTAGTGATCCTGAGGAACTTATCATTAATCAGGAAGAGTTTGTGGGCCTGGAAGATAAGATGTCAGAGATTTTGAGTGATCTGGAACGTAAAGTATTAATGTTGTATCTGGACGGGAGATCTTATCAAGAAATCGCGGTTGATCTGGACAGACATGTGAAGTCCATTGATAATGCGCTACAGCGTGTGAAGCGAAAACTTGAAAAGTATTTGGAAGTTCGAGATAATTGAACAATTGTTGTCGTTGACGGAAAAGGCTCGGGTTTGAGTCTTTTTTTGCTGCTTTAAGTTTATAAAATAAAAGATTGATAATACTAGTAATCGTTCGATCCAAGTAGGAGAAGAGAGAAAATCAGAGATATGTTGCCGAATGCAGACGCACGGAACTTTTACCCAGCAATGAAAGGCTATTCTTTCGTTGACATGGTTATACCCTTATGATAAAGTGTTTTAGGTAGGCCTAAATTCGCGGCTTTTTTTTTAGGATCAATTTAGAGACTCTGCTTGAGCGGAAGTCTTCGGGAGGTGTACATCATGCGGGTAATTATTACTTTGGCTTGTACTAACTGCAAACAAAGAAATTACACAACGACAAAAAACAAGCGTAATCACCCCGACCGCATGGAGATGAAGAAATTTTGCAAGTTTTGTAACGAGCAGACTTCTCATCGCGAAACCAGATAGTTTTTGGGAGGTGTAGTCGGCGTGAAACGAAGTTTCAAATCTCTGATTTCCTTTTTCTCAGAAAGCTGGGCTGAACTTAAAAAAGTTCGCTGGCCTAATCGCAAAGAGCTTACCAACTACACGTTGATTGTTCTTGGTACTGTTGTGGTTATGACGCTGTTTTTTTGGGTCGTTGACATCGGCATCTCCTTTGTGATCGAAGCGATTATTTAAGAAGGGTCCCAGGTGGCTTGATATGGAAAAAAGATGGTACGTCGTTCATACCTATTCAGGGTATGAGAATAAGGTCAAAGCCAATTTGGAAAAACGCGTAGAGTCCATGGGCATGGAAGACAAGATTTTCCGCGTTCTTGTTCCGATGGAAGAAGAAGTGGTGAACAAAGACGGTAAGAAAAAGACCGTTATGCGTAAAGTTTACCCCGGTTATGTCTTGGTTGAAATGATCCAAACGGATGACTCTTGGTATGTTGTTCGCAACACACCAGGTGTTACGGGATTTGTCGGTTCGACAGGTTCCGGGTCCAAACCAACTGCACTGTTGCCTGAAGAAGTGGAACAAATTCTGAAGCATATGGGCATGGTTGAACCGAAGCCGAAAATTGAATTCGATATTAAGGAATCCGTACGTATTAAAGTTGGTCCTTTTGCGAATTTTGTGGGCTCCGTGGAAGAGATTTTGGTAGACAAAAGCAAGTTGAAAGTGCATGTGAACATGTTTGGACGGGAAACACCGCTTGAGTTGGAATATACGCAAGTGGAGAAGATATAGTTTCTTCAAGTTTCTTGTGGGAGAACCGAGAGGTTCGCTAACCACTATTTTGCAAGGAGGTGTCAATCATGGCAAAAAAGGTAATCAAAATGGTAAAACTTCAGATTCCAGCAGGTAAAGCGAATCCAGCGCCTCCGGTAGGTCCAGCATTGGGTCAAGCAGGTGTCAACATCATGGCATTCTGTAAAGAATTCAACGCTCGTACAGCCGATCAAGCGGGATTGATTATTCCAGTTGAGATTTCTGTATTCGAAGACCGTTCCTTTACATTCATCACTAAAACTCCACCAGCAGCAGTTCTGTTGAAAGTGGCAGCTAAAGTTGAAAAAGGATCTGGCGAGCCAAACAAGAAAAAAGTCGCTACCGTTAAACGTGATGCGGTACGTCAAATCGCGGAAACAAAAATGCCTGACCTGAATGCAGCAGACGTTGAGTCCGCAATGCGTATGGTCGAAGGTACTGCCCGCAGCATGGGTATCACCATCGAAGACTAATTTTCATCTGAAATCATAGCTTCGTAAAACCGGTCGATTCGCGACCGGTTGATGTGGGAGGTATATCCGCTAACACCACAAAGGAGGAATAAAACATGGCTAAACACGGTAAAAAATACCTGGAAGCTGCTAAGCTGATCGACAGCGAAGCAACTTACGAGCCTTCAGAAGCTGTAGAGCTTGTGAAAAAGGCAGCCACTGCAAAATTCGATGAAACAATCGAAGCGGCAGTACGTTTGGGTGTAGACCCTCGTAAGCAAGACCAGGCTGTACGTGGTGTTGTTGTCTTGCCACACGGTACAGGCAAAACACAACGCGTATTGGTATTTGCAAAAGGTGACAAAGCGAAAGAAGCGGAAGCGGCTGGCGCGGACTATGTTGGTGATGCAGACATGATCAACAAAATCCAACAAGGCTGGTTCGAATTCGACGTCTGCGTAGCGACACCAGATATGATGAGTGAAGTAGGTAAATTGGGCCGACTGCTCGGCGGTAAAGGTCTGATGCCTAACCCTAAAGCCGGAACGGTAACTTTCGATGTAACTAAGGCTGTTCAAGAAATTAAAGCCGGTAAAATCGAATATCGTCTGGATCGTGCAGGTCAAATTCACGCACCGATCGGTAAAGCTTCTTTCTCTAACGAGCAACTTAATGAGAACTTCAAAGCTCTCATGGATGCTTTGAACCGTGCTAAACCGGCGGCAGCAAAAGGTGTTTATCTGAAGAATATCAGCATTTCTTCTACGATGGGCCCTGGTGCACGCGTGAACGCAGCAGCTTTTAGATAAAATATTCTTGACAGGCTCGCCCTGTTCTGATATTCTATAAAAGTTGTGAGTCCGAGTGACTGACCGTTGACATTTGAATATGCTTGCCGTAGACAGTAGGTGCCATCTGGCTTAATTTCCTACCGAGGTGTGATTATAGAACTTAGAACGATGTAAATCGATGATGAGTATATATCAAGCCTTCGTGATTCTACGGAGGCTTTTCTTAATGGGATAAATTTGATCAGGAGGTGTACAGATTGGCAAACGCAAAAGTGATTCAAGCAAAACAAGAGTCCGTTGATGCAGTTACAGCAAAATTGCGCGAGAGCGCAACTACAGTTGTTGTTGACTATCGCGGATTGAACGTTGCCCAAGTAACTGAGTTGCGTAAGCAACTTCGTGAAGCAGGAATCGAATTCACAGTGCTGAAAAACACGTTGCTTCGCCGTGCGACTGCTGCAGCAGAATTGACAGAACTCGATAGCGTTCTGACAGGACCTACTGCAATTGCATTCAGCGGAGAAGACGCTGTAGCTCCAGCCAAAATTCTGAACGACTTCGCGAAAAAGAACGATGCACTGAAATTGAAAGGTGCAGTTGTAGAAGGTCGCGTAATCGGAGAAGAAGAAGTTAAAGCATTGGCAGAACTTCCATCCCGCGAAGGTCTCCTTTCCATGCTCCTCAGCGTGCTTCAAGCGCCAGTGCGCAACTTCGCGCTTGCGGTTAAAGCTGTTGCAGACAAAGAAGAACAAGGCGCGTAAGCTACTTGATCTGAATACTGCTTAGCAGTAATGAAATACAAAAAAATAAAATTATATATGGAGGTTCAATCATGAGTAAAGAGCAAATCTTGGAAGCAATCAAAGGCATGACTGTACTGGAACTGAACGATCTTGTTAAAGCAATCGAAGAAGAATTCGGCGTAACTGCTGCAGCTCCAGTAGCTGTTGCAGGTGGCGGAGCTGCTGCAGCTGAAGCTGAGCAATCCGAGTTCGACGTAATCTTGGCAAGCGCTGGCGCTTCCAAAATCAACGTTATCAAAGCAGTTCGCGAAATCACTGGTCTTGGCTTGAAAGAAGCTAAAGAAGTAGTTGACAACGCTCCAAAAGCATTGAAAGAAAAAGTAAGCAAAGAAGAAGCTGAAACTATCAAAGCTAAATTGGAAGAAGCAGGCGCTACAATCGAAGTTAAATAATTTAGCTTATCCAAGCTGAATGAACAAAACAACAAACCCCTTGACTTATATCAAGGGTTTGTTGCTGTAATTGCAAATGGAAAGTGAGTGAGGACATGTCCAATCATTATTATTCGGACAAACCGCAAGTAGCGCATGATCGGAGAGCGACTGAAACGACGCTTCGCGGATTTAGTCTGCGGTTCGTGACAGACGCTGGTGTATTTTCCAAAAACGGAATTGATTATGGCAGCAGAGTATTAATTGATGTGATGGATATTCCGTCAGGAGCTCACGTTCTTGATGTGGGTTGCGGATACGGCCCGATGGGTCTTACAGCAGCGAAGCTTGTACCGGATGGGCATGTCACCATGATTGATATCAACGAGAGAGCTGTTGAACTTTCCAAAGAAAATGCAAAAGCGAATGGAATTAACAATGTTACCGTCATGCAAAGTAATCTACTGGCTGAAGTAAAAAAGGAAGACTTTGACGTTATTCTAACCAATCCACCTATACGGGCTGGGAAAGAAACGGTTCATACTATATTTGAACAGGCTCATCGTCATTTGAAGGTTGGTGGTTCGTTGTGGATCGTCATTCAGAAGAAGCAGGGAGCTCCTTCGGCAAAATCGAAGTTAGAGTCTTTGTTTGGAAGAGTAGAGGAAGTCACAAAGGATAAAGGCTACCGGATTTTCAAAGCGGTGAAAACGGGAGAAGTCGCTGAAGGCTGATTTCCGATTTGTAAAGTAAGCAGTGGAGCATTTTTTTTGCAATAGGACTATTGACTTGAAATTCAGGCCGTGGTATTATTGTAAAATGTCAGTATTAAGATGCCCTACTTGGCTTTAGCTAACTAAAAATGTCAACCTTTTTTTACGCCGAACGGGCTTATTATGCCAACGTTTGGCGTATAATATGTACATTTTGGGCAAACTGGGGATAAGAATGTTTTGGAAGACATCCGCCGATCAAAGTTGCTCTTTTTTCGAACGACATTTCGAGTAAGGGCTTTTCTTTATTTGTGGATGCATTGCTTTGCTCTGTATGTGTACCATTATAAGGTTACAAACAGAGGTTCGCAACGAAATTTTTAAAGTGAGTAGACATTGAGGGGTGAGTTTAAGTTGGCAGGACATCTTGTTCAATATGGTCGACGCACTCGGCGCAGTTATGCACGAATTAACGAGATACTCGAAGTTCCGAACCTGATTGAAATCCAACAAAAATCTTATGATTGGTTTTTGGAGGAAGGGTTGCGCGAAATGTTCCAGGATATCTCGCCGATCCAGGATTTTACAGGCAATTTGATTTTGGAATTTATCGATTACAGTCTCGGAGAACCGAAGTATACAGTAGACGACGCTAAAGAGCGTGACGTTACTTATGCAGCACCGCTTCGGGTCAAAGTCCGGCTCATTAATAAGGAAACCGGCGAAGTCAAGGAGCAGGAAGTATTCATGGGAGATTTCCCGCTGATGACCGAAACTGGCACATTTATTATTAATGGTGCGGAACGGGTTATTGTCAGCCAGTTGGTTCGCTCTCCTAGCGTTTACTTCAGCACTAAAGTAGATAAGAATGCCAAAAAGACGTATACCGCGACAGTTATTCCTAACCGCGGCGCTTGGCTCGAACTGGAGATGGACGCGAAGGACGTTGTTTATGTCCGGATCGACCGCACACGTAAAATACCGGTGACGGTTCTCCTGCGTGCACTTGGTTTTGGCACAGACGCTGAGATTCTGGATCTGCTCGGTAATGACGAATATATCCGCAACACACTGGATAAAGACAACACGGATTCTACGGAGAAAGCGCTGATTGAAATTTATGAGCGTCTTCGTCCGGGTGAGCCACCTACGCTTGATAATGCGAAGAGCTTACTCGTAGCGCGTTTCTTTGATCCAAAACGTTATGACCTGGCTAATGTAGGTCGTTACAAAATCAACAAAAAGCTTCACATCAAAAATCGTTTGTTCAACCAACGTTTGGCTGAGTCTTTGGTTGATACCGAAACTGGTGAAATCATTGCTGAAGCAGGTCAAATGGTTGACCGTCGTTTGCTCGACGAAATCATGCCGCATCTGGAGAAGAGCGTTGGCTTCCGCACATATCATGTTGCGAACGGCGTTTTGGATGCCAATGATATCCCTATGCAAACCATTGATGTGTTCTCACCGATTGAAGACGGTAAAGTTGTTAAATTGATTGCTAATGCTAACATTGACAAATCAGTTAAGAACATCACACCGGCAGATATCATTTCATCAATCAGTTACTTCATTAACCTATTGCACGGCATTGGTAGCACAGATGATATCGATCACCTGGGTAACCGTCGTCTGCGTTCCGTAGGTGAGCTCTTGCAGAATCAGTTCCGTATCGGTTTGTCCCGTATGGAGCGTGTAGTTCGTGAGAGAATGTCTATTCAGGATGCTAACGTGATTACGCCTCAGGCTTTGATCAACATACGTCCTGTTATCGCATCGATTAAAGAGTTCTTCGGTAGCTCTCAATTGTCACAGTTTATGGATCAAACGAACCCACTGGGTGAGTTGACGCATAAACGTCGTCTGTCCGCACTCGGACCAGGTGGTTTGACGCGTGAGCGTGCCGGCATGGAAGTCCGTGACGTGCATCCATCCCACTATGGCCGGATGTGTCCGATCGAGACACCAGAGGGACCAAACATTGGTTTGATTAACTCCTTGTCTACGTTTGCTCGTGTAAACGAATATGGCTTCATTGAAGCTCCATATCGTTGGGTAGATCCGAAGACGGGTGTTGTAACTGAGCAGATCGATTACCTGACAGCAGACGAAGAGGACAACTATGTTGTCGCTCAAGCGAACGCGAAGCTGAATGAAGATGGAACATTTGCTGAAGAAGCGATCATCGTACGTTACAACAAGCAATCGGATAACATCCTTACGATGCCGAGTGAGCGAGTTGACTACATGGACGTATCTCCTAAGCAGGTTGTATCCGTCGCTACAGCGCTCATTCCATTCCTTGAGAACGATGACTCCAACCGTGCGCTCATGGGATCGAACATGCAGCGGCAAGCCGTTCCTCTCTTGATTCCTAAAGCTCCGCTTGTAGGAACAGGTATGGAACACAAAGCCGCAAAAGATTCTGGTGTATGTATTGTCTCCAAATATGACGGGATTATTGAACGCTCTTCTGCGAACGAGATCTGGCTTCGTCGTGTGGAGCAAGTAGATGGCCAAGAAGTCAAAGGCGACATTGTTAAATATAAATTACACAAATTTATGCGTTCGAACCAAGGAACATGCATTAACCAACGTCCGATCGTCAAAAGAGGTGCTGTTGTCAAAGCTGGCGACATCCTTGCAGATGGTCCTTCGACGGAAATGGGTGAATTGGCTCTGGGACGTAACGTTGTTGTTGCCTTCATGACTTGGGAAGGTTACAACTACGAGGATGCGATTTTGCTCAGTGAAAAACTCGTTAAGGAAGATGTGTATACATCCATCCATATCGAGGAATATGAGTCAGAAGCGCGTGATACGAAGCTCGGACCTGAAGAGATTACACGTGATATCCCTAACGTTGGGGAAGAAGCGCTGCGTAATCTGGATGAGCGTGGTATTATCCGCATCGGTGCCGAAATTGCTGCTGGTGACATTCTGGTAGGTAAAGTGACGCCGAAAGGTGTAACGGAACTGACTGCAGAAGAACGTCTCTTACATGCAATCTTTGGTGAGAAAGCACGTGAAGTACGTGATACTTCCTTGCGTGTACCTCACGGTACGGACGGAATCGTAGTAGACGTTAAAGTCTTCACACGTGAAAACGGTGATGAGCTTCCTCCAGGTGTTAACCAACTCGTTCGTGTATATATCGCTCAAAAACGGAAAATTTCCGAGGGTGATAAAATGGCCGGACGTCACGGTAACAAAGGGGTCGTGGCTCGTATCCTGCCGGAAGAAGATATGCCTTTCTTGCCGGACGGTACACCTGTTCAGATCGTTCTTAACCCGCTGGGCGTACCTTCCCGGATGAACATCGGTCAAGTACTTGAAGTTCACTTGGGTATGGCAGCAATGCAGCTCGGGATCCACGTAGCAACTCCTGTATTCGACGGAGCGAAGGAGTATGACGTCTTCGATACGATGGAAGAAGCAGGAATGCAACGTAATGGTAAAACAGTCCTGTATGATGGTCGTACAGGTGAAGAGTTTGAACGTGAAGTTACCGTTGGTGTCATGCACATGATCAAATTGGCACACATGGTTGATGATAAAATCCATGCCCGTTCCACAGGTCCGTACTCTCTCGTTACGCAACAGCCGTTGGGTGGTAAAGCCCAATTCGGTGGACAACGTTTCGGGGAGATGGAAGTATGGGCGCTTGAGGCTTATGGTGCTGCTTATACCTTGCAAGAAATCTTGACCGTTAAATCCGATGACGTTGTCGGTCGGGTGAAAACGTATGAGTCCATCGTCAAAGGTGAGAATGTTCCGGAACCTGGTGTTCCAGAGTCATTCAAAGTATTGATCAAAGAGCTGCAAAGCTTGGGTATGGACGTTAAGATTTTGAGTGAAGATGAGCAAGAGATTGAAATGAAAGAAATGGACGATGAAGATGACGCTGCGAGCGATAAGCTCAGCCTCAACCTTGAGGGTACAGAGGTCGGAGCGGAGTAACCGCTTCGGGCGCATGATGACCGGCGTTTTTCATCAGGCTCGCGTCTTGCTCCGGCTTCGGCCGGAGAAGGCGTAACCTAGAATACAGGACTTGGTTAAGGAGGGTTGCTCCTTGTTGGACGTCAACAATTTCGAATACATGAAGATCGGGCTTGCTTCCCCAGAAAAAATTCGTTCTTGGTCCCGCGGAGAAGTGAAAAAACCGGAAACGATCAACTATCGTACGTTGAAACCGGAAAAAGAAGGGCTGTTCTGCGAAAAGATTTTTGGCCCTACAAAAGACTGGGAATGTCATTGCGGTAAATACAAACGCGTCCGTTATAAAGGCGTTGTCTGTGATCGTTGTGGCGTTGAAGTAACACGTGCGAAAGTTCGTCGTGAACGGATGGGTCATATCGAGCTCGCTGCTCCAGTATCACACATCTGGTACTTCAAAGGTATTCCGAGCCGTATGGGTCTCGCTTTGGATATGTCTCCAAGATCTCTCGAGGAGATTATTTATTTTGCATCATATGTAGTAACTGATCCAGGAGAAACTCCACTGGAGAAAAAACAGCTGTTGTCCGAGAAAGAATACCGCAGCTACCGTGAAAAATACGGATATGGTTTCCAAGCTGGCATGGGTGCAGAAGCAGTCAAAAAATTGCTTCAAGATCTTGATGTAGATAAAGAGCTTGATTTCTTGAAAGAAGAGCTCCGCACTGCACAAGGACAACGTCGTAACCGTGCAATTAAACGTTTGGAAGTTATCGAAGCTTTCCGCAACTCTGGCAATAAGCCTGAGTGGATGATCATGGATGTACTTCCTGTCATTCCGCCGGAACTTCGTCCTATGGTACAGCTGGATGGTGGACGTTTTGCTACGTCTGACCTGAATGACCTGTATCGTCGTGTAATTAACCGGAACAACCGTCTGAAACGTCTGCTTGATCTGGGCGCGCCAGATATTATCGTGCAAAATGAAAAACGGATGCTGCAGGAAGCTGTTGACGCTTTGATCGATAATGGTCGTCGTGGTCGCCCTGTAACAGGTCCTGGTAACCGTCCTTTGAAATCCCTCAGCCATATGCTGAAAGGTAAACAAGGTCGTTTCCGTCAAAACTTGCTCGGTAAACGTGTTGACTACTCTGGTCGTTCCGTTATCGTTGTCGGACCTTACCTGAAAATGTATCAGTGTGGTCTGCCAAAAGATATGGCACTTGAATTGTTCAAGCCTTTTGTAATGAAAGAGCTTGTAAATAAAGGGCTTGCCCACAACATCAAGAGCGCTAAACGTAAAGTTGAGCGTGTAAGTCCTGAAGTTTGGGATGTTCTTGAAGAAGTGATTAAGGAGCATCCGGTTCTGCTTAACCGTGCCCCTACGCTTCACCGTCTCGGTATTCAAGCATTTGAACCGATTCTCGTTGAAGGTAAAGCAATTCGTCTTCACCCGCTCGTATGTACGGCATATAATGCCGACTTTGACGGTGACCAAATGGCCGTGCACGTTCCATTGTCTGCTGAAGCACAAGCGGAAGCACGTATCTTGATGCTTGCATCAGGTAACATTTTGAACCCGAAAGATGGTAAACCAGTTGTTACTCCTTCCCAGGATATGGTCCTTGGTTCTTACTACTTGACCATGGACAACAAGGAAGAAAAGGGCACAGGTATGATCCTGCGTACTGTCAACGAGGCTGTATCAGCTTACCAACGTGGTACTGCTGGTCTGCATGCACGTGTAGCTATTCCAGTTAAGGCGCTTGGTAAAACAAGCTTCACGGAAGAGCAACAAGAGGGCATGTTGTTAACAACGATCGGTAAAATTATCTTTAACGAAATTTTCCCAGCAAGCTTCCCGTATATCAATGACGCGACTCGTGCTAACTTGTACCAAGGTACTGCGGATCACTCATTTGTATATGAGAAGGGTGCCGACCTGAGAGAAGCGATCATGAATGCTCCTCAAGCCGGTGGTGTTGGTAAAGAATACCTCGGTTCCATCATTGCACGTTGCTTTGAGATTTATCACACAACAGAAACGGCTGTTATTCTGGATAAAATCAAACAACTTGGATTCACGTACTCCACTCGCGCCGGTATTACGGTTGCCGTGTCGGACGTTATCGTGCCTAATGAGAAATTCGAGATTCTTAGACAGTCTGAAGAAAAAGCACAAATCGTTACGAATCAATACCGTCGTGGTTTGATTACGAATGAAGAGCGCTATGACCGTATCATTGATATTTGGTCAAAATCTAAAGATGACATCACTGAAATCTTGATGAAGTCCATGGATCGTTACAACTCCATCATGATGATGGTTGACTCCAAAGCACGGGGTAACAAATCGCAAATCACTCAATTGGGCGGTATGCGTGGTCTGATGGCCAACCCGTCTGGTCGAATTATCGAACTCCCAATCAAATCGAACTTCCGTGAAGGTCTGACGGTACTCGAGTACTTCATCTCAACTCACGGTGCGCGTAAAGGTTTGGCCGATACGGCTCTACGTACAGCGGACTCAGGTTACCTGACTCGTCGTCTCGTAGACGTTGCACAAGATGTGATTGTTCGTGAAGATGATTGTGGAACAGATAAAGGCTTCACTGTAAGTCGTATCCAGGATGGTAAAGAGGTTATTGAAGATCTCTACGACCGTATTGAAGGCAGATACTGCTTCGAGACATTGCGTCATCCGGAAACAAAAGAAATTATTGTAGGCCGCAATGAATTGATCGACTCCGACAAGGCAGAGGCTATCATTGAAGCTGGTATAACTAAATTGCAAATCCGCTCTGTACTCAGCTGCCGTGCTCGTCATGGTGTCTGCAAGAAGTGTTATGGTCGTAACTTGGCGACTGGTAAACACGTGGAGATCGGTGAAGCAGTTGGAATTATCGCAGCACAATCCATTGGTGAACCAGGAACACAGCTTACAATGCGTACTTTCCATACCGGCGGTGTAGCCGGAGACGATATCACGCAAGGTTTGCCGCGTATCCAAGAGTTGTTTGAAGCTCGTAATCCTAAGGGTCAAGCAACAATCAGTGAGATTGATGGTGTGGTTAAAGAGATTCGCGAAGCGAAAGATCGTCGTGAAATCGAAATTCAAGGTGAAGCAGAATCCAAAGTATATGCTGTTACCTACGGTTCCCGTGTGCGCGTAAGCGAAGGCATGGAAATTGAAGCGGGTGACGAATTGACAGATGGTTCTATCGATCCAAAAGAAATGCTGCGCATTAAAGGCATACGTGGTGTGCAAAACTACATTTTGCAGGAAGTACAGCGCGTATATCGTAACCAAGGCGTAGAAATCAATGACAAACACGTTGAAGTTATGATCCGTCAAATGTTGCGTAAAATCCGTATCGTTGATGCGGGAGATACAACACTCTTGCCAGGATCGTTCGTGGATATGCATGAGTACGAAAGAGCTAACAAAATTGCGATTCTTAGTGATAAAGAGCCAGCGGTTGCAAAACCAATCTTGCTCGGTATTACGAAAGCATCCCTGGAAACAGACTCTTTCCTTTCAGCGGCTTCGTTCCAAGAAACTACTCGTGTCTTGACAGATGCAGCGATCAAAGGTAAAGTCGATCAGTTGCTCGGTCTGAAAGAGAATGTAATCATCGGTAAACTGATCCCTGCAGGTACGGGTATGAACCGTTATCGCAGTATCAAATTTGCTGAGCCAGAAGATGGCCAATCTTCAGTAGAAGAGCTTGAGCCAGTTTCGGTTGATTAATAGATTGCTCTTTATTTGAAGAGAATTGAAGGTTTTGTACGTCAGGGATTGGACGTTTGTTTGATACAGATGGACGATCCTGACGTACGTAAACTTTTGATAAAATCTTTTGGCATTAGCATTGACAATGTTTGTTCTAGATGCTAATATATCAAAGGTGCGTGAGTAGATGATTGTATTTAGTCCTATTCGGAGGAATGAACAATGTCTAATGAAAAAGGCTTGCAAGATGCTCATGTCAAAATAGGTACCAAACAGACCACGCGGATGGTTCAGACAGGTATGGCTTCCGAAGTCTATGTGGCTGAAGATAGTGATCCGCAGCTTACTTCCAAAATCATTGCCTTGTGTGAACAACACAATGTGAAGTACACGAAAGTGGACACAATGAAAAATCTCGGCAAAGCTTGCGGGATTGGAGTAGGGGCAGCAATGGCTGCAGTCGTAAAATCATAAGGTAAGGAACGTTTTTGTCCGAGAACTATTAGTGATTCTCCAAGGCAAAAACTTTTCATTTGTCTTTTTATGAACCGCCTGGGTCTGTGGACTTAGCGAAAAGAGGTTTATAAAGAAACATGAATAATTGAGGAAGGGGTGGCAATCACATGCCAACTATTAACCAACTGGTTCGTAAAGGACGTCAAGCTAAAGTTGATAAGTCAAAATCACCAGCTTTGCAAAAAGGATTCAACGCTTTGAAACGTGAATCCACTAACATCAGTGCCCCACAAAAACGTGGTGTCTGCACTCGTGTAGGTACAATGACTCCACGTAAACCGAACTCTGCACTTCGTAAATATGCCCGTGTTCGTTTGACGAACCGTCTCGAGGTAACTGCTTATATCCCGGGAATCGGACATAACCTTCAAGAGCACAGTGTGGTATTGATCCGCGGAGGTAAAGTAAAAGACCTTGCAGGGGTTCGTTATCACATCGTTCGTGGAGCTCTCGATACTGCAGGCGTTAACAACCGTATGCAAGCTCGTTCTAAATACGGTGCTAAGCGTCCAAAAGCTAAAAAAGCCTAAACCACATATAAGCGGGAATCCTGAAAGCCTTCTGGCATAGTTCTGGGAGGTACAGGGACTGCTTAACAAGAAAGAAAGGGGGATATCCATGCCACGCAAAGGTCCAGTTACAAAAAGAGACGTGTTGCCAGATCCGGTATACAACTCCAAGTTGGTTACTCGTTTGATCAACCGCATCATGCTCGATGGAAAACGCGGTGTTGCTCAAAGCATTCTGTATAATGCGTTCAAGTTGATCCAAGAACGCACGGGTAATGACCCGATGGAAGTATTTGAGACAGCTATCAAAAATATCATGCCAGTCCTGGAAGTTAAAGCTCGCCGTGTCGGCGGTGCCAACTACCAAGTACCAATCGAGGTAAAACCAGAGAGACGTACTGCTCTGGGATTACGTTGGCTCGTAAACTACTCCCGCAACCGCGGTGAGAAAACAATGGAAGAGCGTTTGGCGGCTGAGATCATCGATGCTTCCAACAACACAGGCGCTTCCGTTAAAAAACGTGAAGACACACACAAAATGGCTGAAGCGAACAAAGCGTTTGCTCACTACCGTTGGTAGGATTCAGTTCATAAAAAATAACTTCAATTTTGAAGGGAGACCCATTTCATGGCTAGAGAGTTCTCCTTGAAAAATACACGTAATATCGGGATCATGGCTCATATTGATGCGGGTAAAACCACGACAACTGAGCGGATCTTGTTCTACACAGGCCGTACGCACAAAATCGGTGAAGTTCACGAAGGCGCTGCGACAATGGACTGGATGGAACAGGAACAGGAGCGCGGAATTACGATTACTTCCGCTGCGACTACCGCTGCTTGGAAAGGCCACCGCGTTAATATCATTGATACCCCGGGACACGTTGACTTCACTGTTGAAGTTGAACGTTCCCTTCGTGTATTGGACGGAGCAGTTGGTGTATTCAGTGCGAAAGAAGGCGTTGAGCCTCAGTCCGAAACCGTATGGAGACAGGCTGACAAGTACGGCGTACCTCGTATCGCATATGTAAACAAAATGGATATCATCGGTGCTGACTTCTTGAACGTTGTATCTGACATGCGTGATCGCCTTCAAGCGAACGCTGTTGCGATTCAACTTCCAATCGGCGCTGAAAATGATTTCAAAGGTATCATTGATATCGTTGGACAAAAGGCTCATATGTACAAAGATGACCTTGGACAAGATATTGAAGAAACCGAAATTCCTGCGGAATTTGCAGATCAAGTCGAAGAACTCCGCAACGAATTGATTGAGCGTGTTGCAGAACTTGATGAAGAATTGACTATGAAATACCTGGAAGGCGAAGAAATCACTGTTGATGAGATCAAAGCCGCTCTCCGTAAAGGTGTAGTAGAAGTTAAGATCTTCCCAGTTATCTGTGGTTCCTCATACCGTAACAAAGGTGTTCAACTGATGTTGGATGCTGTTATCGATTACTTGCCAGCTCCTATCGACGTTCCAGCAATCAAGGGTCTCCTTGAAGATGGAACTGAGGCAGTTCGTAAGTCTTCCGATGAAGAGCCATTCTCCGCATTGGCATTCAAAATCATGACTGACCCTTACGTTGGTAAATTGACATTCTTCCGCGTATACTCCGGTGTTCTTCAATCCGGTTCTTATGTATTGAATGCAACTAAAAACAAACGTGAGCGTATCGGTCGTATCCTTCAAATGCACGCAAACAGCCGTCAAGAGATCACTGAAGTTTACTCCGGTGACATTGCAGCTGCTGTAGGTTTGAAAGATACAGGTACAGGTGATACACTATGTGATGAGAAACACCCGGTTATCTTGGAGTCAATGAACTTCCCTGATCCGGTAATCGAAATCGCTGTTGAACCTAAAACCAAAGCTGACCAAGATAAAATGGGTGTAGCTCTCGGTAAGTTGACTGAAGAGGATCCAACTCTTCGTGCGCATACTGATGAAGAAACAGGCCAAACAATCTTGGCAGGTATGGGTGAGCTTCACCTTGATATCATCATCGACCGTATGCGTCGTGAGTTCAAGGTTGAAACTACTGTGGGTAAACCACAAGTAGCTTACCGTGAAACATTCCGTGCTCCAGCGCGCGTTGAAGGTAAATTCGTACGTCAATCCGGTGGTCGTGGTCAATACGGTCACGTATGGGTTGAATTCGAACCTCTCGAGCCGGGTACAGGTAGCCAATTCGAAAGTAAAATTGTCGGTGGTTCCGTACCAAGAGAATACATTCAACCAGCACTGTCAGGGATTGAAGAGCAAATGAAAAACGGCGTTATTGCAGGCTTCCCGCTTGTAGACGTTAAGGCTACAATTGTAGACGGATCTTACCATGATGTCGATTCCAACGAGATGGCATTTAAAATTGCCGGATCTATGGCGCTGAAAGCAGCGAAAGACAAGTGTAAACCAGTTCTTCTTGAGCCAATCATGAAAGTAGAAGTAACCGTTCCAGAAGAGTACATGGGTGACGTAATGGGTATGTTGAACTCCCGTCGTGGCCGCATCGAAGGTATGGATTCCCGCAGTGGAGCTCAAATCATCCGTGCTAAGGTACCTTTGTCTGAAATGTTTGGTTACTCTACAACTCTTCGTTCTGGTACTCAAGGACGCGGCGTATTCTCCATGGAGCTTTCTCACTATGAAGAAGTTCCTAAGAGCATCGCAGAAGAAATCGTTGCTAAAACTAAAGGCACCGAGTAGTTTTCTCACACTGGATGCAAGTGCATAAGAACTTGGTTCTGAGCACTTCATTCAGTGAAAACATAAAATTATAATTTTAAGGAGGCCACGTTCAAATGGCAAAGGCTAAATACGAACGTAATAAACCCCACGTTAACATCGGTACTATCGGTCACGTCGATCACGGTAAAACAACTCTGACTGCTGCAATCACAACTGTATTGTCCAAAACTTACGGTGGTGCTGCTGTAGCATTCGACCAAATCGACAAAGCTCCAGAAGAGCGCGAGCGCGGTATCACAATCTCCACAGCACACGTTGAGTACGAAACTGACACTCGTCACTACGCTCACGTAGACTGCCCAGGTCACGCCGACTATGTTAAAAACATGATCACTGGCGCGGCACAAATGGACGGAGCTATCTTGGTAGTATCCGCAGCTGACGGCCCAATGCCACAAACTCGTGAGCACATCTTGCTCTCCCGTCAAGTAGGCGTACCTTACATTGTTGTTTTCTTGAACAAATGTGACATGGTTGAAGACGAAGAGTTGTTGGAATTGGTTGAGATGGAAGTTCGCGACCTTCTTAACGAATATGAGTTCCCAGGTGACGATACTCCAATCACTCGTGGATCCGCTCGTGAAGCTCTGCAAAACCCTGATGGTGAGTGGGCTCAAAAAATCGTTGAGATGTTCAAAGAAATCGATACTTACATCCCACTTCCTGAGCGTCAAACAGACAAGCCTTTCTTGATGCCTGTCGAGGACGTATTCTCCATCACTGGTCGTGGTACCGTTGCTACAGGTCGTGTAGAGCGTGGTACTGTTAAAGTCGGCGAAGAGATCGAGATCGTTGGTATCACTGAAGAAACTAAAAAATCCGTAGTTACGGGCGTTGAGATGTTCCGTAAATTGTTGGATTCCGCTCAAGCGGGTGACAACATCGGTGCATTGTTGCGTGGTGTTGACCGTACTCAAATCGAGCGTGGTCAAGTACTTGCAAAACCGGGTTCTGTTAAACCACACACAGAATTCACTGCACAAATCTACGTTTTGACTAAAGAAGAGGGTGGCCGTCACAAGCCTTTCTTCACTGGATACCGTCCACAGTTCTACTTCCGTACAACTGACGTAACTGGTATCATCAACTTGCCAGAAGGTACTGAAATGGTAATGCCTGGTGACAACATCACGGTTACTGTTCAACTGATCTCTCCAATCGCGATCGAAGAAGGAACTAAGTTCTCTATTCGTGAAGGTGGACGTACAGTTGGTGCGGGTTCCGTAGCTACAATCCAAAAATAATAATTTAGCCTAGTGCTAAATGAGTATATGCAACAGTGTACTGGAACGAGTAACATTGTACTGTAACGAAGCTTCGGAAGAGTTCTTTATCCGACATCGGATAAAGAACTCTTTTATTATGTAATCGTTCGGAACCTGCGTCTCTTAAAATTGAACACCATTTATAGTGTAGAATAATAGGCTAGGCAGCATGGATATAGAAGAAAAACACCTACAATAAACGAACTCATTTCATCAGAAAAGATTAGTTTAAATGTTTTTTTTAAATATGCTTGCAATACGCCCATTTTTTCTATATAATAATGAATGTTGTTCTGAGACGTTGCGATGATGTGAGAGGTTACTGGCACACCCGGCCCCTTTGCCATGAGGCGGTGGCTAGAAAATTTTCACGGAGTATGTCCGATAAAAAATTGGGCGATAGAAGGAGGGACTAAAATGGCAAAGCAAAAAATTCGTATTCGTTTGAAAGCTTACGACCACAGAATTCTTGATCAATCCGCGGAGAAAATTGTTGAAACAGCAAAACGTTCGGGTGCAGGTGTATCCGGTCCGATTCCGCTTCCTACTGAAAAACAAATCATTACTATTCTTCGTGCGGTGCACAAGTACAAGGATTCTCGGGAACAGTTCGAGCAACGTACACATAAACGTTTGATCGACATCGTTAACCCGACTCCACAAACAGTGGATGCCTTGATGCGCTTGGATCTGCCGTCCGGTGTAGATATCGAAATTAAATTGTAATATATAGTAACAAAGACCACGTATAAAGGAAAAGAGGTGTCAACATGAAAGGTATCTTAGGAAAAAAACTTGGAATGACTCAAGTGTTTACCCCTGAAGGTAACGTAGTTCCAGTAACGGTTATCGAAGCAGGACCTTGTGTTGTTTTGCAAAAGAAAGATATTGAGAACGATGGCTACGAAGCAGTTCAAATCGGTTACTCCGATAAGAAAGAGAAAAATGCTAACAAGCCAGAAGCAGGACACGCTAAAAAAGCGAATACTGCACCTAAGCGCTACGTTCGTGAGCTTCGCGGCATCAACATCGCGGAATATGAAGTTGGCCAAGAATTGAAAGCTGACATTTTCGCTGAAGGCGAGTTCGTTGACGTAACGGGTATTTCAAAAGGTAAAGGTTTTGCCGGCGTTATCAAACGTTGGGGACAAAGCACTGGACCTATGTCACACGGTTCGCGTTACCACCGTGGCCCGGGTTCAATGGGTTCGATCCAAGCTAACCGCGTACCTAAAGGCAAACACTTGCCAGGACACATGGGACATGAGACTGTTACAATCCAACGTCTTGAAGTTGTTAAAGTAGACGCTGAGCGTAATGTAATTCTCGTAAAAGGATCCATTCCTGGACCGAAGAATAGCCTTGTTAGAGTTAAAGAAACGGTGAAAAAATAACCACTGAAGAAAGGAGGAACACAAAATGCCAAAAGTATCAGTTTACAATGTAGATGGTAGCCAAGTAGGTGAAGTTGAATTGAATGATGCTGTATTCGGAATTGAGCCGAATCAACACGTTCTGTACGATGCAGTTCTTATGCAACGCGCTTCCCTTCGTCAAGGTACCCACAAAGTAAAAGGACGTTCTGAAGTACGTGGCGGTGGACGTAAGCCTTGGAAACAAAAAGGTACAGGTCGCGCTCGTCAAGGTTCAATTCGTTCTCCACAATGGAAAGGCGGCGGTATCGTATTTGGTCCGACACCACGGAGCTATGCGTACAAACTGCCTAAGAAAGTTCGCCGTTTGGCGATCAAATCAGCTCTTTCATCCAAAGTGCTTGACAATGACATTATCGTTTTGGATGCTCTCGCATTGAGCACGCCTAAAACTAAAGAATTTGCAGCTATTTTGAACAACCTCAAAGTAGGACGCAAAGCTTTGATCGTAGCACCTAGCTATGATGATAATGTAGCTCTTTCCGCACGGAATATTCCAGGCGTGAAATTCGTAGCTGCTGACGGCATTAATGTTCTTGACGTGCTTGCGCACGACAAACTGATCATTACGAAAGAAGCAGTTCAGAAGGTAGAGGAGGTGCTCGCGTAATGAAGGATCCTCGTGATATTGTAAAACGTCCGATTATTACGGAACGTACTGCTGACATGATGAACGACTTGAAATATGTATTTGAAGTCGATATCCGTGCAAACAAAACCGAGATCAAAAAAGCGGTAGAAGCTATTTTCAACGTAAAAGTGAAAAACGTGAACACACTTCGTGTTCCAGCTAAACCGAAACGGTACGGACGTTATTCCGGATATACTAGCGAATGGAAAAAAGCGTTTGTAACGCTGACACAAGACAGCAAAACGCTTGAGTTCTTCGAAACTGTATAATTGAAATTGTTGAAGTAAGGAGGGAAACCCAGTGCCAATCAAAAAGTATAAACCAACATCCCCGGCAAGACGGAATATGTCCGTTTCTACATTTGAGGAAATCACCACAGATAAGCCGGAGAAATCGTTGTTGGCCCTTTGAGCAAACAAGCAGGCCGCAACAACCAAGGTAAAATTACAGTTCGTCACCATGGTGGTGGACACAAACGTAAATACCGTATCATTGACTTCAAACGTACTAAAGATGGAATACCGGGCCGCGTTGCTACAATTGAGTATGACCCGAACCGTACATCTAACATCGCTTTGATTCACTATGCTGATGGTGAGAAACGTTACATCATCGCTCCTAAAGGTCTGAAAGTTGGAGATCAAGTATTCTCCGGACCTGAAGCAGACATCAAAATCGGTAACGCACTGCCACTCGAAAACATTCCAGTAGGTACCGTTATCCACAACATCGAGTTGAAACCAGGTAAAGGCGGACAATTGGTTCGTGCTGCTGGTACAGAAGCTCAGTTGCTTGGTAAAGAAGAAAAATACGTTTCCGTTCGTCTCTCTTCTGGAGAAGTTCGTCGTATTCTAAAAGTTTGCCGCGCGACAATCGGATCTGTTGGTAACCAAGACCACGAGCTTATCAAAATCGGTAAAGCCGGTCGTAGCCGTTGGTTGGGACAACGTCCTGAAGTTCGTGGTGTGGTAATGAACCCTAACGATCACCCTCACGGTGGTGGTGAAGGTCGTGCTCCAATCGGACGTAAATCGCCAATGTCACCATGGGGTAAACCTACTCTTGGTTTCAAAACGCGTAAGAAAAATAAAGCTTCTGATAAATACATCATCCGTCGCCGCACGAAGTAATACACACTGTGCATAACTTCGTGAGGCATCTACGGATGCATAAAAGCTATGTTTGAAGGGAGGATCTCCACATGAGTCGCAGTTTGAAAAAAGGGCCATTCATTGATGGCTACATGCTCAAGAAGGTAGAAGAGATGGAAGCATCAGGCAAGAAGAACGTTATCAAAACCTGGTCCCGTCGCTCTACAATTTTCCCACAATTCATCGGACACACATTTGGCGTTTACGACGGTCGTAAACACGTGCCAGTGTATGTAACTGAGGACATGGTCGGACACAAACTGGGTGAGTTCGCTCCAACCCGTACGTACAAAGGCCATACTGATGATGATAAGAAAACAAGAAGATAAATGAACATCTTTAATGTTTGAGAGGAGGTTACACAATGGAAGCAAAAGCACATGCTAAGTTTATCCGGATTGCTCCTCGTAAAGTTCAACTCGTTGTTGACTTGATTCGCGGCAAGCAAGTAGGTGAGGCGGTTGCCATTCTCCGTCACACTCCGAAATCTGCTTCTCCAATCGTTGAGAAGTTGCTCAACTCCGCTATTGCGAACGCGGAACATAATTATTCTTTGGATGTTAATAACTTGGTTATCTCGCAAGCTTACGTGAACCAAGGACCGACAATGAAACGTTTCCGCCCTCGTGCAATGGGACGTGCAAGTCGTATTAACAAACGTACTAGCCACATCACTTTGGTGGTATCTGAAAAGTAAAAGGAGGGGAAACGTGTGGGCCAAAAGGTAAATCCAGTCGGACTCCGTGTCGGAGTTATCCGTGACTGGGAATCTAAGTGGTATGCAGGCAAAGACTTCGGCGATCTTTTGATGGAAGACGTGAAAATTCGTGAATTCCTGAAAAATAAATTGAAAGACTCCGCTATGTCTCGTGTTGAGATCGAGAGAGCGGCTAACCGCGTAAACGTAACGATTCACACAGCGAAACCAGGTATGGTAATCGGTAAAGGTGGATCTGAAGTAGAAAATCTTCGTAACCAAATTACGAAAATTGCTGGCGGTAAAAAAGTACACATTAACATCTCTGAAATTAAGAACCAAGACCTGGACGCAGTCCTGGTAGCAGAAAGCATTGCACAACAATTGGAACGTCGTGTTTCTTTCCGTCGTGCTCTGAAACAAGCTATTCAAAGAACTATGCGTTCTGGCGCAAAAGGTATTAAAACTCAAGTAGGCGGACGTCTTGGCGGAGCTGAGATTGCACGTTCTGAAGGCTACAGCGAAGGAACTGTTCCACTGCACACACTGCGTGCTGACATTGACTATGGTACAGCAGAGGCTCATACTACTTACGGACGTATCGGCGTAAAAGTATGGATCTATCGTGGAGAGGTTCTTCCTACGGCTAAGAAACAAGCTGCTAAGGAAGGAGGCAACTAATCATGTTGGTACCAAAACGTGTAAAACACCGTAAGCAACAACGTGGACATATGAAAGGCCAAGCTAAAGGCGGAACTACGCTGAACTTTGGCGAATACGGTCTGCAAGCTACGGAACCGGCTTGGATTACGAACCGTCAAATCGAAGCGGCTCGTATTGCGATGACTCGTTACATCAAACGTGGTGGTAAAGTCTGGATCAAGATTTTCCCTGACAAACCAATCACTCAAAAGCCTCTCGAGGTTCGGATGGGTAGCGGTAAAGGTAACGTAGAAAAATGGGTTGCAGTAGTGAAACCAGGTAAGATCATGTTTGAACTTGCTGGTGTACCGGAGGAGATTGCACGCGAAGCAATGCGTCTTGCCGCTCACAAACTGCCAATCAAAACGAAGTTCGTGAAACGTGAAGAATTGGGTGGTGAAGCAAATGAAAGCTAGTGAATTTCGCAACCTAACCTCTGCTGAAATCGAGCAAAAGATTGCCGGATTTAAAGAAGAACTCTTTAACCTCCGCTTTCAACTCGCTACCGGTCAGCTGGATAACCCGACTCGAATCCGTGATGTGCGGAAAGAAATAGCTCGTGCTAAAACCATTATCCGTGAAAGAGAATTGGGAATCGGTTAATTAGGGTCGGATATATAATCCGTCCGTAATCAGGAAGGAGGCCAACAATGAGCGAAGAACGTAACGCACGTAAAGTGCAAACTGGTAAAGTAGTCAGTGATAAAATGGATAAAACGATTGTTGTTGCTGTAGAAACCTACAAAAACCACAAATTGTACCATAAGCGCATTAAGGTTACTAAAAAGTTCAAAGCGCATGACGAAGAAAACACTGCGAAAATCGGTGACACGGTGAAAATCATGGAGACTCGTCCGCTTTCGAAAGATAAACGCTGGAGACTTACTGAAGTCGTAGAAAAAGCGGTTATCATCTAATGCATATACAGCATAGCTGAAAGGAGGAATTCTAAATGATCCAACCATTTACACGATTGACTGTAGCCGACAACTCCGGCGCGAAGGAATTGATGTGTATCCGCGTACTCGGCGGTACTGGACGTCGTACAGCTCAAATCGGTGACTTGATCGTTTGTTCTGTAAAACAAGCAACACCAGGCGGCGTTGTCAAAAAAGGTGATGTAGTTAGAGCGGTTGTCGTTCGTACTAAACGTTCTATACGTCGTAAAGACGGTTCCTACATCGGTTTTGATGAAAATGCAGCGGTTGTTGTCAAAGACGACAGAAGCCCTCGTGGAACACGTATTTTCGGACCTGTTGCTCGTGAACTTCGCGACAAAGATTTCATGAAAATCGTTTCCTTGGCTCCAGAAGTTATCTAAAGCTTAATCTCGTGATGTTAGAAACAGGAGGTGTACGAAATGCCAAGAGTGAAAAAAGTTCTGGAATCCCATAACAACAAACTTCACGTTAAAAAGGAAGATACGGTTATGGTGATCAGCGGTAAAGACAAAGGTAAAAAAGGCCGTGTCATCGCTGCTTATCCTCGTGAGAACCGCGTCCTTGTGGAAGGTGTTAACATGGTGAAAAAACACCAGAAGCCTAACCAGCAAAATCCGCAAGGCGGCATTATCGAGAAGGAAGCTCCGATTCACGTTTCAAACGTAATGCACATCGATCCAAAGAGCGGAAAAGTAACCCGTGTTGGTTACAAAGTGTTGGATAACGGAAAGAAAGTGCGCGTTGCTAAACGTTCCGGAGAAATTATCGACTAATTGAACCGAATGAGAAAGGAGGGCTATGATTCATGGCATCAAGAATGAAAGAACGTTACCTGCAAGAAATCGCTCCTGCTTTGATGCAGAAGTTCAACTATACAACGGTAATGCAAGTGCCGAAAATCGAGAAAATCGTTATCAACATGGGTGTGGGCGACGCTGTCCAAAACTCCAAAGTGTTGGATTCCGCAGTAAACGATTTGCAACTGATCGCAGGTCAAAAACCTGTAATCACTCGTGCTAAAAAATCTATCGCAGGTTTCAAACTGCGTGAGAACATGCCTATCGGTGTGAAAGTGACATTGCGCGGCGAGCGTATGTACTACTTCCTCGATAAATTGCTTAACGTAACACTTCCACGTGTCCGCGACTTCCGCGGTGTATCAAGCAAAGCTTTTGATGGTCGTGGTAACTATACACTGGGTCTTAAAGAGCAATTGATCTTCCCAGAGATCGAGTATGATAAAGTAGACAAAGTCCGCGGTATGGATATTGTCATCGTAACAACGGCGAAAACAGACGAAGAGTCCCGTGAGTTGCTCACGCAACTGGGAATGCCTTTCGTTAAATAATGTTGGCATAACGTTTCCGGGTGTCTGGAAAGACTCCCTTTTCTCCGAAATTATTTAGGAGGTGTCAGGCTAAGTGGCAAAAACTTCGATGAAAGTTAAACAACAACGTACACCAAAGTTTAAAGTACGTGCTTATACACGCTGTGAGCGTTGCGGACGTCCACATTCGGTACTGCAGAAGTTCAAAATTTGCAGAATTTGCTTCCGTGAATTAGCTTATAAAGGCCAGATCCCTGGCGTGAAAAAAGCAAGCTGGTAAAAAGTCCTGAACGGGAAGGAGGTTAACTCACAATGACTATGTCTGATCCAATTGCAGATATGCTTACTCGTATTCGTAACGCGAACACTGTTCGCCACGAAACAGTAGAAATGCCTGCTTCGACAATGAAAAAACAAATCGCCGATATCCTGAAGCGTGAAGGTTTCATCCGTGATGCTGAAGTTATCGATGATAACAAACAAGGGATTATCCGTGTTTTCCTGAAATACGGTCAAAATAACGAGCGCGTTATCACTGGTCTGAAAAGAATCAGTAAACCTGGTCTTCGTGTTTACACGAAAAGCAACGAAGTACCTCGTGTACTTGGTGGCCTGGGAATCGCGATCATCTCAACATCCAAAGGTATCATGACTGACAAAGAAGCTCGTCAATCAAAATCCGGCGGCGAAGTAGTCTGCTACGTTTGGTAATATAACGTCACAAGATAGGAGGTGCAACATATGTCTCGTATTGGTCGCAAACCAATTACAGTACCAAGTGGTGTGGACATCACACTGGACAACACCGTTATTACGGTAAAAGGACCAAAAGGAACTCTGACTCGTGAACTTCATAAAGACATGAAGGTTACAGTTGAGAACAACGAAATTACAGTTGTGCGTCCTTCCGATAACAAAACTCACCGTTCTTTGCACGGCACAACGCGCAGCGTTGTAAACAACATGGTGAGCGGCGTTACTGAAGGATTCGCAAAATCTCTGGAGCTGGTTGGGGTCGGATATCGTGCAAGCAAATCCGGAGATAAAATCGTTCTGAACGTTGGATACTCTCACCCGGTTGAAATTACACCGGAAGCGGGAATCGAATTCGAAGTTCCTTCGAATACGAAAATCATCGTTCGCGGAATCGACAAAGAGCGCGTAGGAGCTTACGCTGCTAAAATTCGTTCCGTTCGTGAACCTGAGCCGTACAAAGGTAAAGGTATTAAATATGAAGGCGAGCGTATCATCCGTAAGGAAGGTAAAGCCGGTAAGAAGAAATAAGATTTCTCTTACCGCCTTTGCGCGGCTTTCGGCTTGCTTGCTTCGTGTGTTTCTAATATACCCCGTGGCTTCTGCTTTGAAGCCAGCGAGGTAACCTGAAAGGAGTGAATCCCTGAGATGATTACGAAACCAGATAAAAATAAGGCTCGTCTGAAAAGACACCTTCGTGTTCGTAAGAAAATCCAAGGAACGGCAGCACGTCCACGTTTGAACGTATTCCGTTCTGGTAAACATATGTATGCTCAAATCATCGATGATGTAGCTGGTGTAACAATCGCTTCCGCGTCTACCGTAGACAAAGAATTGAGCAGCGACATTCAAAATGGTGCATCTGTTGAATCAGCTCGTAAAGTTGGCGAACTCGTTGCTAAACGTGCGAAAGATAAAGGTGTTTCCAACATCGTATTTGACCGTAGTGGTTATCTGTACCATGGTCGTATCGCAGCATTGGCTGAAGCGGCTCGTGAAGCAGGACTTGAGTTTTAAGATATTTTTCAAAAGGAGGTTAACGACTTGCGTGTAGATCCGAATACTTTGGAACTGACTGAAAGAGTTGTAAATATTAATCGCGTAGCTAAAGTAGTAAAAGGCGGACGCCGTTTCAGCTTTAGCGCACTGGTTGTAGTCGGCGACGGCAACGGCTGGGTTGGAGCTGGTATCGGTAAAGCGGGCGAAGTACCTGATGCAATTCGCAAAGGTATTGAAGACGCTAAGAAAAACCTTGTACACGTTCCACTCGTAGGAACATCGATTCCTCACTTGGTAACAGGTAAGTTCGGCGCAGGACGCGTGCTGTTGAAACCAGCATCTGAAGGTACTGGTGTTATCGCTGGTGGTCCTGTACGTGCGGTTCTCGAACTTGCTGGTGTGGGTGACATTTTGACAAAATCTCTGGGTTCTTCGAATTCCATGAACATGGTCAATGCGACTTTGGAAGGTTTGTCCCGTTTGAAGCGTGCTGAAGACGTGGCTAAACTGCGCGGAAAATCCGTCGAAGAGCTTCTGGGTTAGGAGGGAATTCTCATGGCTAAATTAGAAATTACCCTCGTCCGTAGCTTGATCGGACGTCCGGAGACGCAAAGAACAACTGTGAAAACATTGGGATTGCGCAAAATCAACAGCAAAGTGGTTCAAAACGATAATCCTGCCATCCGTGGTATGATTAACAAAGTAAGCCATCTGGTAGCTGTAAAAGAAGTAGAAGCTTAATAACGGGTTAATCCCACAAATCTTTAAGGAGGTGCAACGAACGATGAAGTTACATGAGCTTTCTCCATCTCCTGGATCTCGTAAAGAGCGTAAGCGTGTTGGTCGCGGTCCAAGTAGTGGTACAGGTAAAACATCAGGTCGCGGTCACAAAGGACAAAACTCTCGCTCTGGCGGTGGTGTTCGTCCAGGCTTCGAAGGTGGACAAAATCCATTGTATCGTCGATTGCCAAAACGTGGTTTCGTAAACCCAACTCGCAAAGAATATGCAGTTGTGAATACTGAAGACCTGAACAGTTTTGCTGCGGGTACTGAAGTAACTCCAGAATTCTTGATGACGAATGGCGTAGTTAAAAACGCTAAATCCGGAATCAAAATCCTGGGTAACGGTGAAGTCACTGTGAAGCTGACTGTTAAAGCTAATAAGTTTTCTCAATCTGCGGTGGAGAAAATTGAAGCTGCCGGCGGTACAACCGAGGTGATTTAATGTTCAAGACCCTAAAGAATATCTGGCGGGTTGAGGATCTGCGCAAAAGGGTATTATTTACCCTTTTTGTACTGATCATTTACCGCATCGGCTCCTTTGTTCCCGTTCCGGGTGTTAACAAAGATGTGTTCGAAGCGACAAATTCTGCGGGTAAAGAAGTTTTTGGACTTCTCAATACGTTCTCGGGTGGAGCACTGTTCCAGTTCTCGATATTTGCACTCGGGATCGTACCTTACATCACTGCGTCTATCATAGTACAGTTGCTTTCCATGGACGTTATTCCTAAATTAGCGGAGTGGGCTAAGCAAGGTGAACAAGGTAAGAAGAAATCAGCACAGTTGACCCGTTACTTAACGGTAGGATTGGCATTGATTCAAGCGTTTGGTACGTCGATCGGATTCAATCGCTTGTACAACACTGACATGATTCCTAATGCAACTTTTGCAGATTATATCTTGATTGCGATTGTACTTACGGCCGGTACTTCATTCCTGATGTGGCTTGGTGAGCAGATCACCGAGAAGGGCATAGGAAACGGGATTTCGATTTTGATCTTTGCGGGTATCCTATCAACGGTGCCTAACATTATCAAACAAACGATTGAGTCCGACTTTATCCAACCTGATCAGTTGTTCATGAACATTCTCAAGGGTGTAATCATCGCAATTGTTATTGTGCTGATCATCATTGGTGTCATTTACATTCAGCAGGCGATTCGGAAAATTCCTGTACAGTACGCTAAACGTGTCGTAGGTAACAAAATGTACGGTGGACAGAATACACACATCCCGCTGAAAATTAATGCAGCAGGTGTTATCCCTGTCATCTTCGCATCATCGCTGTTGATGTTCCCAACGATTATCGCCAACTTCTGGGCAGATCGCGTTTGGGCACAGTGGATCGGTCAGAATCTGACTACACACAAACCTCTTGGTATGTTGCTGTATGTTGTGATGATCTTCGGTTTCACATTCTTCTATACTTTCGTACAGATGAATCCTCAGCAGATGGCTGATAATATGAAAAAGAACGGCGGTTACATCCCAGGCATTCGTCCGGGTAAAGCAACCGAGAAATATCTGACCCGTGTCATGACTCGTTTGACAATGGCCGGAGCCATCTTCTTGGCAGTCATTTCCGTTCTGCCTGTATTCTTAGGGGCACTTTCTGGTTTGCCTCAATCAGCGCAAATTGGAGGAACATCCCTCCTGATCGTTATCGGTGTTGCGCTGGATACGATGAAGCAAATCGAAAGCCAATTGATCAAACGCCACTACAAAGGTTTTATCAATAAATAGGCAATAGGTACCGGTCGAGTGAAGATTTACTTGCCGGCACCTATTGTGCTGTTTGTTGATGTAGGGTAGTCTTGGAGGGAGTGACATAACGTGAACATCCTATTCATGGGCCCTCCGGGGGCAGGAAAAGGAACGCAAGCAGAAGTCATCGTGAAAGAGTTCGGTATTCCCCATATTTCAACAGGCGATGCATTTCGCCTTGCGATCAAACAGGGAACTCCCATTGGTTTGAAAGCCAAGGAATATATGGATCAAGGATTGCTTGTGCCAGATGATGTTACAATCGGCATCGTTGAAGAACGATTGCAGCAGCCTGACTGTAGAGAAGGGTTTCTCTTGGATGGTTTTCCAAGAACCTTGTCTCAAGCAGAAGCGCTCGATGGCATTCTGGATCGACTGAATTCAGGTCTTGATCATGTGATTAACCTGAAAGTGGATCGCAACAAACTGTTGGCTCGTTTAACGGGTCGTCGGCTTTGTAAAAACTGTGGAGCCACGTATCATGTCGTATTCAATCCGCCGAAGCAGGAAGGTATTTGTGATAAATGCGGCGGAGAGTTGTACCAACGCTCTGATGATAATGAAGAGAGCGTAGGCACGCGTCTGGACGAGTATATCAACAAAACAGCACCACTCCTCACGTTTTATGAGAACAAAGCTCTTCTTCGTCAAATGGATGGAGAGCAAGATATCGATCAAGTTTCTCAACAAATCGTGTCCTTACTGAGAGGTTAATTGAATGATCATTGGTAAGTCAGAAACGGAACTGGGTTTGATGCGAGAGGCAGGGAGAATAGTTGCGGAAACGCATCGTCTCTTAGCAGAACATATCTCACCCGGTATTACGACTGGAGAACTTGACCATATGGCCGAACAATTTATCTGCAGTCAAGGAGCTGTGCCGTCTTTCAAAGGTTATAACGGTTTCCCTGCCAGTGTGTGCGCTTCAGTGAATGAAGAGTTGGTGCATGGATTTCCCGGCAAACGCAAGTTGAACGAGGGCGATATTGTTACGTTTGACATCGGCGCGCAGTACCAAGGGTATCACGGAGATTCAGCCTGGACTTATCCAGTTGGCCGTATTTCTGAAGAAGCCCGTCGTCTCCTAGAGGTTACGGAGGCTTCATTGTACGCAGGTCTGGCGCAAGTGAAACCTGACGTTCGCTTGTTTACAATATCTCATGCGATTCAGAAATATATTGAGGATGCTGGTTTTTCGGTAGTACGTGAATATGTCGGTCACGGCATAGGAGCCAATCTACATGAGGAACCACAGATTCCGAACTATGGTCTTCCTGATCGGGGGCCACGGCTCAAAGCGGGCATGGTGCTGGCCATAGAGCCGATGGTTAACGTAGGTAGACGGTATGTAAAAACGTTGGAAGATAACTGGACTGTCGTAACTGTCGATGGATCGTTATGTGCCCACTTTGAACACACCGTAGCAGTTACACCAGAAGGCATGGAAATTTTCACAAAACTGAATGCGTAGGTGATAAGGCATGAATAATCAGTCTAATCCGCAGCTCGGTCAACTTGTGAAGATCCGTAAAGGCCGCAATGCGGACCAAGCCGCAGTAATTGTTGCTATAGCGGACGCGAGGTTCGTATATATTGCGGATGGAGACAAACGTAAGTTTGATCAACCTAAGAAGAAGAATATTCTTCATCTTGAGCTCCAACCGATGATTAGCAACGAGGTCGTAAACAGTTTAAACGAGAGTGGTCGGGTGACAAACGGAAAGCTTCGCTATGCGGTGCATTCGTTTCTGGAATCCACCAACATTCAAGCTGAAGAGAAAGGAGACTGACTAATGGCTAAGGAAGATGTCATTGAAGTGGAAGGTACGGTTCTTGAACCGCTACCGAATGCAACGTTCAAAGTTGAGCTTGAGAACGGTCATCAAATTCTCGCTCACGTTTCCGGAAAGTTACGGATGCACTTCATCCGTATCCTGACTGGAGACAAAGTAGTTGTTCAGTTATCGCCTTATGATTTAACAAAAGGTCGTATAACTTACCGTAAATAGTAGTAGACAGTTGCAATGAACTGTGAAGCTTATGAAGCGGGTTTTGCCCGGCAAAACTTGCGAAAGCTTCGAAGCCGGTTTTACAATAGTAGAACAAGGTCAATGCTTACGAAGAGAGTTTTGCTAAGCAGAACTTTGAGGAGGTAATTCACATGAAGGTAAGACCTTCGGTCAAGCCGATTTGCGAAAAATGCAAAGTCATTCGCCGCAAAGGGAATGTAATGGTTATCTGTGAAAATCCGAAACACAAACAAAAACAAGGTTAATGAAGGGGTGTAGCGTAAAATGGCACGTATAGCTGGTGTGGATTTGCCACGTGATAAGCGCGTTGAGATCGCCTTGACTTATATTTTCGGAATCGGTAAAACGACTTCCCAGAAAATTCTGAGCTCTACAGGCATCGATCAGAACACTCGTGTTCGTGATTTGACGGAAGATGAAGTCAGCAAATTGCGTGAAAGTATCGACAAAGAGGTCAAAGTTGAAGGTGACCTGCGTCGTGAAATCTCTTTGAATATTAAACGTTTGACGGAGATCGGTTGTTACCGTGGAGTTCGTCATCGTCGTGGTCTGCCTGTTCGTGGACAACGTACGAAAACGAATGCTCGTACTCGTAAAGGTCCTCGTCGTACAGTAGCGAACAAGAAGAAATAATAAGGGGGATAAGAGAAAATGGCTAAACCGAAAAAAGTCGTACGTACTAAACGTCGTGACCGTAAAAATATTGAATCTGGCGTGGCACATATCCGTTCCACTTTCAATAACACTATCGTTACTATTACGGATCCTCACGGAAACGCAATTTCGTGGGCAAGCTCCGGCGGCCTCGGATTCAGAGGTTCCCGTAAATCGACTCCGTTTGCTGCACAAATGGCTGCTGAGACTGCTGCCAAAGCTGCAATGGAACATGGGATGAAAGCCGTTGAGGTTATGGTTAAAGGACCAGGCGCAGGCCGTGAAGCAGCGATCCGCTCTTTGCAAGCTGCTGGTCTTGAAGTTAACCTGATCAAAGACGTAACTCCAGTCCCGCATAACGGATGCCGTCCTCCAAAACGTCGTCGTGTCTAATGAGATTTGCCCCTGCGTGTGGTATACTTCCGGCACAATCTGCTAATAATGGTTGTTTAGGCATAGTACTGCATGTTTTCGCAAGAGAAGGTAAATGTTTCATAGAGGACCGACGTTTTGAAGGAGGGGTATTGCAGTGATTGAAATCGAAAAGCCGAAAATTGAGACGGTAGACGTCAACGATGATGGCACCTATGGGAAATTCGTAGTAGAACCGCTGGAACGTGGATATGGTACGACGCTTGGAAACTCGCTTCGCCGAATCCTACTTTCCTCACTGCCGGGTGCGGCAGTGTCTTCGGTTCAAATCGATGGCGTTCTGCATGAATTTGCTACAGTTCCTGGCGTAATGGAAGATGTAACGGAGATTATTCTTAACCTGAAAGCTTTGTCGCTTAAGATTCATTCCGACGAGGAGAAAGTTCTCGAGATTGATGCTGAAGGCGAAGGAGCAATTACGGCAGGAGATATCCGTGCTGACTCCGATGTGGAAATCCTTAATCCGGATCTTCACATTGCTACGCTCGGACCAGGTTCGAGACTTCACATGCGTATTTTTGCCAATCGCGGTCGCGGCTACGTCCAGGCAGATCGGAATAAACGCGATGACCAGCCGATCGGCGTCATCCCTGTCGATTCCATCTTCACCCCGATTAGCCGCGTAAACTACGCTGTGGAAAATACGCGTGTTGGCCAAGTGACCAACTATGACAAGCTCACGTTGGAAGTTTGGACTGACGGAAGTATTCGTCCTGAAGAGGCTGTAAGCCTCGGCGCTAAAATTTTGACCGAGCACTTGATGCTCTTCGTGGGTCTTACAGACGAAGCGAAAGATGCAGAGATCATGGTCGAAAAAGAAGAAGACAAAAAAGAAAAAGTACTCGAAATGACGATCGAAGAGCTGGATCTCTCTGTTCGTTCCTACAACTGCCTCAAACGTGCTGGTATTAATACCGTACAAGAGCTGACTACGAAAACAGAAGAAGACATGATGAAAGTCCGTAACCTCGGACGTAAGTCTTTGGAAGAAGTTCAAGAGAAGCTTGAGGAGCTTGGTTTGGGACTCCGTACAGAAGAATAGACAGCCGAGTGCTTGAAGTGAAGGAGGGAAAACAATGGCATACCAAAAGTTGGGCCGTAATTCCAGCGCGCGTAAAGCTTTGTTCCGTGACCTGGTAACCGACCTGTTCTTATACGAACGCATTCAGACAACTGAAGCGAAAGCAAAAGAGGTTCGCTCTATTGCTGAAAAACTGATCACTAAAGCGAAAAAGGGAGATCTTCACGCCCGTCGCCAAGTGGCAGCTTATGTTCGCCGCGAAACTATCGATGGTGAGCAAGATGCAATCCAAAAACTGTTTAGCGAATTGTCCGGTCGTTACGCTGAGCGTCCAGGTGGATACACTCGTATCCTGAAACTGGGACCTCGTCGTGGTGACGCAGCGCCAATGGTTTACTTGGAACTGGTAGACCGCGCGTAAAACAGATGAGATGAGGAAAGGGGACAGAGTCAACGATTCTGGGTTAACCCTTTTTTCTCTTCATTTCGGAATTCGTGCTGTAATTGAAGCTCCGTAAGGGGCTTCTTTTGCTGTTCGGGATAGGGATATGTATTTGTATAGTATGGAACAAAGGTGTGGTTATGATGCGCAACTTATGTATGACGGTAACTTACGATGGAACAGCCTATTACGGCTTTCAAGTACAGCCGGGAGGTAATACCATTCAGGACCATCTTGAAGATGCCATTCGTGCATTAACCGGTGAGACTGTTAAAATTACGGGTTCAGGCCGAACGGATGCAGGCGTTCACGCTCGCAGACAAATCTTCAATTTTCCTACAGAGTCACAGATTCCAACTGAGCGTTGGTGTATTGCACTCAACTCCAGATTACCAGCGGATATTGTCGTTATTGATGCATTGGAAGTGCCGGCGGATTTTCATTCTCGCTATGCAGCGAAAAAGAAGACGTATCGGTACACGGTTAATGCGAATCAATTTCCGGATGTTTTCAACAGAAGACTGCAATATCATCACCATGCCAAACTGGACACTGCGGCTATGGAGGAGGGACTGCGTCACTTTATAGGTACGTATGATTTCACGTCCTTTGCTTCACGCAAGTCTCAGAAAGAGAATCATGTACGTTCGGTATACGAAGCATGGATGGAAGTAGACCGTTCAATGTGTAGGGATCATCCGCGCGATCAAGGCGTCATTCACATTTATGTGAGTGGTAACGGCTTTTTGCAGCATATGGTTCGTATCATTGTTGGTACGCTGCTGGAGATCGGAGAGGGCAAACGGAAAGCCTCTGATGTACCGAATATGATTGCTGCATGTAATCGATCTGCTGCAGGACCTACTGCTGTTAGCTGCGGTTTAATGCTCTGGGATCTTGAATACAAAAAAGATTAAATTTGGTGAGTAAAAAGCTTAATTAACACTTGCGATTTGGTCTCCTATCATGTAATATAAAAGTTGTGTTTTCTTAATGGCTTTCCCACAGCCCCAATTAAGAGGTTCACATCGCAACAACTAATCCATCAACACCTAAAGTTATAACTTAATGAACGAAGATAAATGAAAATGATGATTTTGAACATTTTAAGGAGGAAATTTTCATGCGTACTACGTACATGGCGAAGCCTAACGAAGTTGAGCGCCAATGGCACATCATTGATGCTGAAGGCAAAACCCTCGGACGTTTGGCGAGCGAAGCAGCTGCTTTGATCCGCGGCAAACATAAGCCACAATTCACTCCACATGTGGACACTGGCGATTTCGTTGTTATCATCAATGCTGAGAAAATCGTATTGACTGGTAAAAAAATGCAAGGTAAGAAATACTACCGTCACTCGATGCACCCAGGTGGTTTGAAAGTAACTACTGCTGAAGAGATGGTTAAAAACAAACCTGAACGTATGTTGGAATTGGCTGTTCGCGGTATGCTTCCAAAAACTCGCATGGGCGAGAAAATGAAGCTGAGACTTAAAGCGTACAGAGGCACTGAGCATCCACATGCAGCACAAAAACCAGAAGTTTACGAACTTCGCGGCTAATTAAAAGGAGGACAGTTTCATGGCACAAGTACAATACTATGGGACAGGTCGTCGTAAACATTCGGTAGCACGTGTTCGCCTTGTACCGGGTGAAGGACGCATTGTCATCAATAAACGTGATATTAATGAATACTTCGGTTTGGAAACACTCAAACTGATCGTAAAACAACCACTGACTTTGACAGAAACGCTCAGCAACTATGACGTTTTGGTTATCGCTCATGGTGGCGGAATCTCCGGTCAAGCCGGCGCTATCCGTCACGGTATCTCTCGCGCTCTGTTGAAAGCAGATCCTGAGTACCGTGCATCCCTGAAAAAAGCAGGATTCCTGACTCGTGACCCACGGATGAAAGAACGTAAAAAATACGGTCTCAAAGCCGCTCGTCGCGCTCCTCAGTTCTCCAAACGTTAATATGCATTACAAGCCTCTGGCCTCGGCCAGGGGCTTTTTTGTGTCTAAAATATCTATAGCTTGCGGAGATCAATTATATTCTCTTACGCTCTGTGGCATCCTGTTTCCTTCACTGGGTTATCGTTATATCTACGTAGTTCATTATAGAGTTCTATTTCCATATGAACATGCTCCTTCGCTCACATTAGATCATACAAATTACTTGAGCTGTGTAATACTTCATCACATAAATACAAAACATTAAACTGACTTATCAATCCATCAGTCTTTCTTATAGTTTCAATAAAACTCGCTTACATATCTCCGAGCAATCACTGATCTTATTTCTAAGTTTTAACACATCTAACCGTCACTACGGCTAGACATTATAGACAGGGAGAAGACTGTCACCTTAATTCCTAAAATGTCTGTAAACCCAATAGGGGCAAAGGATTACAGGCGGTCACCATAAGTGATGTATTGACTTAGTATGTGCTGAGTTGATTCACATCTATTGCTTTCGATAGGGTTAGTGGGCAACTGAATCCCTATTTAGTGGCTCATTTACAACGTCTAAATGAAGCGATATATGCTCTTTTTTACCATATGGCAGGCATTGACATCCCCTACGAAAGATTTATACTAAACATAATTCATATTAGATTAGTCGGCTTTAGATTTAGATTTACAATTGTTGAATGGGGGAAATACCAAATGAACTTGCTTGAAAAAGAGGAACTTGCCCGGAAAAAAGCTGAGGAATTAGAATCTGCTAGCCCAGAAGATATTATTCGTTATGCAGTTGAGACGTTTCCAAACATTACATTTGCATGCAGCTTTGGTGCGGAGGATGTTGTATTAGTAGATATGCTGCAAAAGATTAGTCCATCCACGGATGTGTTCTACCTGGACACGGATTTTCATTTTAAAGAAACGTATGAAACTCGGGACGTTATGCAAGAAAAATACAATTTAGATTTTGTGCGTGTATCACCTAAAATTACGCCTGAAGAGCAAGAGGCAGCGCATGGAGCGGAGTTGTGGAAATCGGATCCGAATGCATGCTGTAATATCCGTAAGGTAGAGCCACTGACACGTATACTATCTCAGTATGATGCTTGGATTACAGGTATACGTCGAGATCAAGCACCTACCCGTGCTAACTCCAAGAAAGTGGAGTATGATACGAAATTTGGTCTTATGAAATTCAATCCAATCGCTCACTGGACTTCTGAGGATGTATGGGACTACATTCGTGCTAACAATGTCGTCTACAATCCATTGCATGATCAGAATTACCCGAGTATTGGATGTGAGTATTGTACACGTCAAGTCATGCCTGGAGAAGATCCACGTGCGGGACGATGGTCCGGTAATGACAAGACTGAGTGTGGACTGCATAAATAATTCTCATAATGTAAGCAATGCAATAGCCGATAAACGGTACACTTATATAAGCATTTGACTCGTTTATAACAACCTATGAGGTTTCCGTAACCAAACCAGTAATTGACTTCTGGATACTTTTTCATTGTGGTAATTAATATTGAAATAGGGAGCTGACAAGATGACTTCAATTCTGCCTCATGGAGGTACGCTAGTACAGCGTGTCGTACAAGGAGAAGAACGGGAACAACTACTACGGGAAAGTGAGACACTGCCTTCACTGCACATCAACACATGGACGATCTCTGATTTAGATCTGATTGGTGTGGGGGCGTTCTCCCCACTGACGGGTTTCTTGAAAGAGGAGGACTATCTCTCTGTTGTATCGCGCATGCGGTTGGCAGATGGCACGGTATGGAGTATCCCGATCACTCTTGCTGTAGACGACCAGCGCGCTGCTGAGCTGCAGGTAGGACAAAGGGTAGCTTTGGTGGGGCAAGATGATGGAGTCACTTATGGCTTGTTGGAAGTTCAGAGTGTATACAAGGTGGATCAGGGTGAAGAAGCACGTAAAGTGTTCAAAACAGACGATCCAGAGCATCCAGGTGTGAAAAAATTGCTGGAGCGACCTGCAACGTATGTGGGAGGTCCAATTCAAGTGTTAAATCGCCCTAAACCAGCGAAATTTGAGCAATTTTATTTCGATCCTGCTGAGACTAGGAAGACCTTTCAGGAGAAGGGATGGAGAACAGTAGTTGGTTTTCAAACCCGTAACCCAGTTCACCGTGCACATGAGTACATTCAGAAAAGCGCGATGGAGATCGTAGATGCCTTGTTCCTTAATCCGCTTGTAGGTGAAACGAAGTCTGATGACGTTCCAGCCAATGTGCGCATGAAGAGCTACTTGGTGTTGCTGGAGAACTATTATCCGGCTGATCGTGCCTTTCTAGGTGTGTTTCCAGCGGCCATGAGATACGCGGGGCCACGTGAAGCGATTTTCCATGCTATGGTGCGTAAAAACTATGGTTGTACCCATTTTATAGTTGGTCGTGATCACGCTGGCGTTGGTGATTATTACGGTACCTATGAAGCACAAGAGATTTTCTCCAACTTTACAGCTGAAGAGCTGGGGATTACGCCGCTGTTCTTCGAGCATAGCTTCTTTTGTACCAAATGTGGTAATATGGCTTCCAGTAAAACTTGTCCACACGGTAAAGAGCATCATATGACGTTGTCTGGAACTAAGGTACGTGGATTGCTTCGTAATGGAGAATGCCCACCACCTGAGTTTACACGTCCAGAGGTAGCTGAGATACTGATTGAAGGAATGGCTGAGCAAGTCCAGTCCTAAAGGTTATATTTGTCCATCTTGTCCCATATAGATGATTAGAGTCATTTATAGGGGCGAGGTGGTTTTTTTATGCGTAAAAATAGGGGAAAACATTTTGTTGTTTGGATACGTCTGCGTACAGTAAAAAGAATACTGTTAAGTCTGTGTTTGTTGGCGATGTTAGTAGGTGTAGCCACATATGAGATTCCTTCATCCAAAACGTCCGGATACTGGAGCTTGCCTCTTGCGGGTAAAGTTATCGCTATTGATGCTGGACATGGTGGACCAGATGGGGGAGCAGTTAGTAAGCAGGGCGTAATTGAGAAGGACATTAACCTTTCCATCGCCCTATATGTGAGGGACTACTTACAACAGGCAGGTGCTTTGGTCGTAATGACACGAGAGATCGATACAGATCTTGCTGAAGCGGATACAAGAGGTTACTCCAAACGTAAAACAGAAGATCTGAAACAACGAGTTAGACGGATTGAGGACAAGCAAGCAGATCTGTTTATTAGCATTCATATGAATAGCATTCCTTCTAACCGATGGAGCGGGGCACAAGTATTTTATACACCTAATCATGCTGACAATGAAGGGTTAGCGAATCTGCTTCAGCAAGAGATGATACGGAATCTGGAAAACACAGATCGGATCGCCAAAACGGTAAATACCGTGTACTTACTACAGGCGTTGAAGATTCCTTCTGCTCTAGTGGAAGTAGGTTTCCTGTCTCATCCAGAAGAGGCACGAATGCTTGCAGATGAAACGTATCAGCGCAAAGTTGCAGCCTCCATATATAACGGGATTCTTCGATATTCCTCAGGAGAACGCCCGAAAAGTTAGTCACAATCAGACCGGTAATGATATAATTGATACCGCATACTTAATACATGCCAATAGATAAAGCTGAGGTGCTGTCTGATGTTATCAAAAGAACAGATACTTGAACTATTGCAACCATTACAAGAACCACAATTGGGAGTTAGTCTGACCGAACTGCAGTGGGTTCGCGATATTATGGTGAAAGAACATCGTGTAGCCATTACACTCGTGACGTTGGACAACCAGCCCGAGGATACAACAGCTCTAAGTGATGCTGCGCGCAATCTTTTGTCCCAGCATGGAATAGAGGATGTACATATTCGCTTTCGGGCAGCGTCTGAGCATGAACGTCAGAACCTTTCAGAAGGGGATATTGAACAAGACCCAAGTGACGAAGAAGTTCTCGTCAAAGGCCATGCAGCAGGTTTGGGTGGACACGAATTGTTGAGTCCTGAATCTGGTGTACGTTACATTGCAATTGCAAGTGGTAAAGGTGGCGTTGGTAAATCCACTGTGACGGTGAACTTAGCAGTCGCTCTGGCTCGTCAAGGTAAAAAGGTCGGCTTAATTGATGCAGACATATATGGCTTCAGTGTTCCGGACATGATGGGCATTGAAGAGTATCCCGTTGTAGAAGATGGGATTATTCAGCCAGTAGAACGATTCGGTGTTAAAGTTATGTCGATGGGATTCTTTATTCGTGAGAATAATCCTGTGATTTGGCGCGGGCCTATGTTAGGTCGAATGCTTCGTCAGTTTTTTACCGATGTGAATTGGGGGGAACTCGATTACATGTTACTAGATTTGCCTCCAGGAACGGGTGACGTTGCACTGGATGTACATCAGATGATACCTCATAGCAAAGAGATAATAGTCACTACCCCGCATGCAACAGCGGCTTTTGTGGCAGCACGTGCAGGAGCGATGGCCATTCAGACCGAACATGAGCTGCTTGGTGTCGTCGAGAATATGGCGTATTATGAATGCGGAAGTTGTGGAGAAAAGGACTATGTATTTGGGCGTGGAGGCGGTGGGCAGCTTGCTGAAAGCTTGCATACAAGTCTACTTGCTCAGATTCCACTTGGAGCACCAGATAACCATATCTCTGAGCCAGACTTCTCACCATCCGTTTACAAAGCAGATACTCCTATTGGAACGATATATGCTGAAATCGCAAACGAGATTGAAACTAAATTTTAAATTTTAGTCCGAATCTCCTTTGTCGAAGCGATAGCTACGAGTTAAAGCCCTGCATCTATAGATGCGGGGCCTTTGATTATACATAACCGTCTATTTCATACGATATCACTTAAACCAGTATTTCTATGATCCGCCACCCGAGTCCCCACCGCCCCATCACCTGAACCACTATCTTGTCCTTGACCGTCTTGTTGCTGTTGTTGATCATCCTTCTGTCCTCCGCCACTTTCCACCTTAGGTTGAAGCTCGTCCTGAACGACTTTTTTCAACAAAGTTAGAACTTCCATACGGAATAAAGGATTTTGCATCACTTCTTGCATGACGGTCATCGTTTGTTTACGATAATCAGGCGTTTTGGTCATATCCATGAACATCTTGGAAACTTCAGGAGATTTCATAATATCTGAGATAGATTTTTGATACGTTGGATCTTTGATTAGTTCCATGTGTAATTGTTTACTTTGTGAATTGACCACTTTGGCGAACTCACCTGCAAATTGTGGATCGGTCATAATTTTCTCGAATTCCTTCTTGTATTCTGGAGCAGTTATGGTATCCTTTACCGCAACACGAATCTGTTCCTGAGATTGCATAGGCATCAGCATTTTCATACCGATTGTACCAGACCCGCCACCACCGCCACCTTGCTCAGAGCCACCGCCTTCTCCACCGCCGCCAGAAGAGCTTTGACCAGTGAGAGCTTCTTCCACCGCTTTTTTTCCCTCATCACTTTTGAGGATGTCCACCACCATGGTTTTCATCTCTTTATAACTGCCTTGAGGAGGCGAATAATTCTGATCAGAGCCGCAGCCGGCGAGCAGGGCGGATAGTCCAAATAGGACACAACATAACTGCCACAATGGCCGTTTCATGTGCACAACCCCTCCTTGATTAGATACTGGATGTAGTATGTGATGAGAAAGCCGTAAATATGTTGATCGGAGATGGTTTTTTGCTGAGAAGGTTGGTAAAATAAAGTCTCGGGGGTGGAAAACATTTGAATTTACGGAAATGGTTTTTCCTATTTTGGACCGCGTTGTTGATCGGAGCGGCGGGATCATTAGTAACAGGACTAACAATGATGTTGTTAAATGGAGAAAAAACGAATGGAATTGCTGATTTTATGTTATATCTGCTCATTCTCTTTGGCTCCGGAATTATGATTAGTGTATATTCGCAGATGGGCTTCTTTGCATATTTAATTTTGAATTATATGGGTAAAGGCGTGTTTCCCAAACGGGGCTGGCAAATTGTTCAGATCATACTAACAGTCTTGGCTTTACTTGATGTGATGTTCTTGCGGCTGTTTGTGGGAGAGGGGCGAGAGCCTATATCTGATATTGTCCTTGGACTCATTATTTTAGCAGCAGCAATTGTTACCGCTTACGTGAAGGTTAAGCAAACAAACATTTCTGCACTTGTGCCGACCCTTTTCTTTATGATTGCTGTAACAGCTGTAGAGACGATTGGGGTATTACGCATAGATTCAAATGCAGCGACCATATTTATTGTGGTTCCCTTACTAATGTGTAATGCATACCAAATGCTGATATTGCACAAATTGGTGGATTCACCTTCAGAACAAGCTGTTACTGGAAAGGTAGAGCAGGTGTGAAATGGTCAGAAGCATGTTTTTGATTTTCTTATAATAACAAACCCAAAAAGAGCTAACGTTGGTTAGCTCTTTTCATTTGCCACGAATAGCATACAATGTGTAATTTTGATCTATAACGTCATTGCAGTTATTGTAATACATGAGCATTCATTGAGATATAACGTAACTTGGCAGCGTATTATTGTGCACTAGCTTGATCACGCACCTCTGTACCTTTAGTGCTGGAGTGATTCAACAATTCGGAAACCGTGACAAACTCATACCCTTGATTTCTAAGTTTATCGATAATTACAGGTAAGGCTTCATGCGTTTGTTTAGATGAGTCACTGGCGTGCAGCAAAACGATATCTCCTGGATGAGCTTTGCTGACTACACGATCAACAATGGTTTGTACACCGGGGTTTTTCCAATCTTGAGAATCAGTATCCCATTGTACGACCTGGTAGTTCAAACTACTCGCAACCTGGAGAACACGTTTGTCAAAATCACCATTGGGCAGTCGCAATAAATTCGGTTCTTTACCCGTTAAATCGGTTAAAATGCTATGAGCTGTCGAAATTTCCTTACGGATCTCTTCCTCTGTCAGGCTGCTATAGTTTTCGTGTCTGTGCCCATGGCTCCCGATTTCGTATCCCGCTTCCTTAATTGAGGTTACGATTTCAGGATGTGTTTTACTCCATGGTGAGGAGAGGAAGAAGGTAGCCTTTTCAATCTTGTTCTCTTTCAGCACCTTAAGGATGGGTTCGGTTCGCTTATCCCCCAGCTAATGTCAAACGTAAGTGCAATTACTTTTTTTTCTGTTGGAACACTGTAGACTGCAGAAGGTGTATCCTCTGAGAACACAGAAACGTTGCCGCTCTCCAGATAGATTATTCCGATAGCAAACACGGCAGCAGCCAGCACAATCAGGTAACGTTTGATCTTTTTGCCGCTAAATACATAGAACGAGTTCATTTCAATAAGCGCCCCTCTCCCATAAGAAATGCTTGTTTACTTCCCAATGTATGCTCGTACTGCTTAGTTATTCGTATCTAATGTTTGTTTGTCCATTAACTTATTTACTTAGGAGGTCGTTATGCTTAAATTTAGTACTTTTCTAAAAGATCTGGGATCCATCCGGAATGCGTTAATCTGGTCAGTTGCACTATTTGTGATTGGAATAAGTGTGGGGTGGGTGAGTACTGGGCCACTAGAAGAATTACTTTTGAATCAAATTGGGGGATTAAGAGAAGTGAGTGAGCGTTTGGAGCAAGGAGGGAATGTGCAGTTAAACTTCTTCCTGTTCATTTTCTTCAACAATGCAATCAAAAGTGTACTTGTGATCTATGCCGGCATATTCTTTGGCATTCTGCCAATTATTTTTCTACTGATCAACGGAATGGTTATTGGGTTCCTTGTGCACACCACGATGAATTATGGAGCAAGTTTCTATGATATCGTTATTAAAGGATTGCTCCCGCATGGGATTATCGAAATACCAGTGATCATTATTGCTTGTGCATTCGGCCTAAAGTTCGGGGGACTAGCTACCAAAAGTCTCATGCAGCTTGGTAGATCGAAAAGACACTTGCTCGGTAAGCAGTGGGAAGTGTTTCTGCGTAGGACATTAACAGCATCTTGTTGGGTCATTATTTTGTTGCTCGTTGCAGCGATCATTGAGAGCACGATTACCTACAGCATCGTGCGAGGATAAATTTGTATGGAATGACATTCATAATTTTTCAGAAAGTTGACCATAACAATAAAACGGGTTCAGGTACAACCTCCATGTTAACTTAATTGGGGTTGTACTGCTAACCTTACGCGATTCGATAAAGGTCTGTTTGCTAGATAGGCATAACATCAGACAACTACACACGAGCGCGTATTATCCATATGCAGAAAAAGGAGAACTCTAATGCTGGGTATGCTGTTTAACGATAAGGAGTGCAAGGAGCTAGACTATGTACTTCGCAAAGAGCTTGATGAAATGTTATTCGACCTAAGTGATAACCGTCTTGACCAAGAAATCAAATACGCTATTGCGAGTCGCTACAAAACGGTATTTCGGATGTATGCACGTTTTGCTCCGCCAAAAGAGTTATCTAAATATGCGAGGGGCGGGAAATTAAAAAAGTCAAAGCCATGAAGGTTATGCTCATAGTCAATCAATGGTTATTAGGATAAAAGGGGTGCGGCATGCATAGCTAACGCTGTACCTCTACATCATGATGAGGAAGACCAATGAATAAAATGTCGAAAAAGGGTTGACCGTTTCTGATATATATGGTAAATTAATTTTCGTTCCTTTTTTAGGACAAGTTCACCGAAACAAGTGCTGAAATGAAAATTTTGAAAAGCTGTAAAAAAAAAGTACTTGCAAAAAAAACGGTGGTATGATACATTATAAAAGTCGCCGCTGAAAATGTGGTTGACACAAAAATGAGTAACAAAATTCAAGTTTGATCTTTGAAAACTGAACAACGAGTGAGTAACGATCTTGCTTGCAAGATCGACGCTAAGAAATCAGTACATGTCTTCGGGCTGGATGATTTCGAAGCACAAATGAGATTTTTAATCTCGTCAGATTCAAAATGAGCTAATCGCTCTTTTCAATACTTTATTGGAGAGTTTGATCCTGGCTCAGGACGAACGCTGGCGGCATGCCTAATACATGCAAGTCGAGCGGACTTGAAGAGAAGCTTGCTTCTCTGATGGTTAGCGGCGGACGGGTGAGTAACACGTAGGCAACCTGCCCTCAAGCTTGGGACAACTACCGGAAACGGTAGCTAATACCGAATACTTGTTTTCTTCGCCTGAAGGAAACTGGAAAGACGGAGCAATCTGTCACTTGAGGATGGGCCTGCGGCGCATTAGCTAGTTGGTGAGGTAACGGCTCACCAAGGCGACGATGCGTAGCCGACCTGAGAGGGTGATCGGCCACACTGGGACTGAGACACGGCCCAGACTCCTACGGGAGGCAGCAGTAGGGAATCTTCCGCAATGGGCGAAAGCCTGACGGAGCAATGCCGCGTGAGTGATGAAGGTTTTCGGATCGTAAAGCTCTGTTGCCAGGGAAGAACGCTTAGGAGAGTAACTGCTCCTGAGGTGACGGTACCTGAGAAGAAAGCCCGGCTAACTACGTGCCAGCAGCCGCGGTAATACGTAGGGGGCAAGCGTTGTCCGGAATTATTGGGCGTAAAGCGCGCGCAGGCGGTCATTTAAGTCTGGTGTTTAATCCCGGGGCTCAACCCCGGATCGCACTGGAAACTGGGTGACTTGAGTGCAGAAGAGGAGAGTGGAATTCCACGTGTAGCGGTGAAATGCGTAGATATGTGGAGGAACACCAGTGGCGAAGGCGACTCTCTGGGCTGTAACTGACGCTGAGGCGCGAAAGCGTGGGGAGCAAACAGGATTAGATACCCTGGTAGTCCACGCCGTAAACGATGAATGCTAGGTGTTAGGGGTTTCGATACCCTTGGTGCCGAAGTTAACACATTAAGCATTCCGCCTGGGGAGTACGGTCGCAAGACTGAAACTCAAAGGAATTGACGGGGACCCGCACAAGCAGTGGAGTATGTGGTTTAATTCGAAGCAACGCGAAGAACCTTACCAGGTCTTGACATCTGAATGACCGGTGCAGAGATGTACCTTTCCTTCGGGACATTCAAGACAGGTGGTGCATGGTTGTCGTCAGCTCGTGTCGTGAGATGTTGGGTTAAGTCCCGCAACGAGCGCAACCCTTATATTTAGTTGCCAGCACTTCGGGTGGGCACTCTAGATAGACTGCCGGTGACAAACCGGAGGAAGGTGGGGATGACGTCAAATCATCATGCCCCTTATGACCTGGGCTACACACGTACTACAATGGCCGGTACAACGGGCTGCGAAACCGCGAGGTGGAGCCAATCCCAACAAAGCCGGTCTCAGTTCGGATTGCAGGCTGCAACTCGCCTGCATGAAGTCGGAATTGCTAGTAATCGCGGATCAGCATGCCGCGGTGAATACGTTCCCGGGTCTTGTACACACCGCCCGTCACACCACGAGAGTTTATAACACCCGAAGTCGGTGGGGTAACCGCAAGGAGCCAGCCGCCGAAGGTGGGATAGATGATTGGGGTGAAGTCGTAACAAGGTAGCCGTATCGGAAGGTGCGGCTGGATCACCTCCTTTCTATGGAGAATCGTTTCCCGTAGCGGAAACATTCAAATATCAAATCTAGTCAGGTCGGCTAGTTACTCACTCGTTGCTCAGTTTTGAGAGTTCAAACTCTCAAACGTTTGGTGGCGATAGCGAAGGGGTTCCACACGTTCCCATCCCGAACACGACCGTTAAGCCCTTCAGCGTCAATGGTACTTGGACCGCAGGGTCCTGGGAGAGTAGAACGCCGCCAAGCGTAACCCATTATGGGTTCCAAAGTAAATATAATGTGGGCCCTTAGCTCAGTTGGTTAGAGCGCACCTCTGATAAGGGTGAGGCCGGTGGTTCGAGTCCACCAGGGCCCACCATTTACACCTTAAATTTAATATGGGGCCATAGCTCAGCTGGGAGAGCGCCTGCCTTGCAAGCAGGAGGTCAGCGGTTCGATCCCGCTTGGCTCCACCAACAAGATTTTATAAGCTTGTTCTTTGAAAACTAGATATCGAAACGAAAGTAAATGCGAATTAGAACATTCCTTTTTAGCTGAACTTGTGTAAACAAGTTTCAATAAAAACGGTAGATTGCTGGAGCGAGTGATCGAAATGGAGCGACTTTTGGATTTGGACGTAGTCCAAATCAAGCGGAGCGACAGCTCGAACACGAGCGAATGGTTAAGCTACTAAGAGCACACGGAGGATGCCTAGGCGCTAGGAGCCGATGAAGGACGTGGCGAACAACGAAACTGCCTCGGGGAGCTGTAAGCAAGCTTTGATCCGGGGTGTCCGAATGGGGAAACCCAGCTGGGGTAATTTCCAGTTACACCTAACTGAATACATAGGTTAGTGTGAGGCATACCAGGGGAACTGAAACATCTAAGTACCTTGAGGAAGAGAAAACAATAGTGATTCCGTCAGTAGCGGCGAGCGAACGCGGAACAGCCCAAACCAAGGAGCTTGCTCTTTGGGGTTGTGGGACGTCTCACATGGAGTTACAAAGGAACCGGTTAAACGAAGAGGTCTGGAAAGGCCCGCCAAAGAAGGTAAAAGCCCTGTAATTGAAAGTCTGTTCCCTCCGAGACGGATCCCGAGTAGTGCGGGGCACGTGAAACCCCGTATGAATCCGGCAGGACCATCTGCCAAGGCTAAATACTTCCTAGCGACCGATAGTGAAGCAGTACCGTGAGGGAAAGGTGAAAAGCACCCCGGAAGGGGAGTGAAATAGAACCTGAAACCGTGTGCTTACAAAAAGTCAGAGCCCGTTTTAGGGGTGATGGCGTGCCTTTTGTAGAATGAACCGGCGAGTTACGTTCCCGTGCAAGGTTAAGGTGAAGAGCCGGAGCCGCAGCGAAAGCGAGTCTGAATAGGGCGATGTAGTACGTGGACGTAGACCCGAAACCGGGTGATCTACCCCTGTCCAGGGTGAAGGTGCGGTAACACGCACTGGAGGCCCGAACCCACGCACGTTGAAAAGTGCGGGGATGAGGTGGGGTAGCGGAGAAATTCCAATCGAACTCGGAGATAGCTGGTTCTCCCCGAAATAGCTTTAGGGCTAGCCTCGGAAAACAGAGTCGTGGAGGTAGAGCACTGATTGGGTGCGGGGCCCGCAAGGGTTACCAAGCTCAGTCAAACTCCGAATGCCATAGACTTACTTCCGGGAGTCAGACAGTGAGTGCTAAGATCCATTGTCAAAAGGGAAACAGCCCAGACCATCAGCTAAGGTCCCCAAGTGTGTGTTAAGTGGGAAAGGATGTGGAGTTGCACAGACAACCAGGATGTTGGCTTAGAAGCAGCCACCATTTAAAGAGTGCGTAATAGCTCACTGGTCGAGTGACTCTGCGCCGAAAATGTAACGGGGCTAAACACACCACCGAAGCTATGGCTTGATGCTTGCATCAGGGGTAGGGGAGCGTTGTATAAGGGTTGAAGGTGTACCGTAAGGAGCGCTGGACATTATACAAGTGAGAATGCCGGTATGAGTAACGAAAAGATCAGTGAGAATCTGATCCGCCGAAAGCCTAAGGGTTCCTGAGGAAGGCTCGTCCACTCAGGGTAAGTCGGGACCTAAGGCGAGGCCGAAAGGCGTAGTCGAAGGACAACAGGTCGAAATTCCTGTACCACCGTAAGCCGTTATGAGCAATGGGAGGACGCAGTAGGGTAGTGACGCAGGCTGATGGATGCCTGTCCAAGCAGTGAGGCTGATGTGTAGGCAAATCCGCACATCGTAAGGCTGGGCTGTGATGGGGAGTGAAAATTACAGTAGCGAAGGTCATGATCTCACACTGCCAAGAAAAGTCTCTAGCCAGGTGATGGTGCCCGTACCGCAAACCGACACAGGTAGGCGAGAAGAGAATTCTAAGGCGCGCGGAAGAACTCTCGTTAAGGAACTCGGCAAAATGACCCCGTAACTTCGGGAGAAGGGGTGCCCCGGTAGTGTGAATAGCACGAGGGGCCGCAGTGAAAAGGCCCAAGCGACTGTTTAGCAAAAACACAGGTCTGTGCGAAGCCGTAAGGCGAAGTATACGGGCTGACGCCTGCCCGGTGCTGGAAGGTTAAGGGGAGCGGTTAGGAGCAATCCGAAGCTGTGAACCGAAGCCCCAGTAAACGGCGGCCGTAACTATAACGGTCCTAAGGTAGCGAAATTCCTTGTCAGGTAAATTCTGACCCGCACGAATGGCGTAACGACTTGGGCGCTGTCTCAACGAGAGATCCGGTGAAATTTTAATACCTGTGAAGATGCAGGTTACCCGCGACAAGACGGAAAGACCCCATGGAGCTTTACTGCAGCTTGATATTGAATTTGGGTACGATCTGTACAGGATAGGTGGGAGCCTTTGAAGCCGGAGCGCCAGCTTCGGTGGAGGCACCGTTGGGATACCACCCTGATCGTATCTAGGTTCTAACCTGGTACCGTAATCCGGTGCGGGGACAGTGTCAGGTGGGCAGTTTGACTGGGGCGGTCGCCTCCTAAAGAGTAACGGAGGCGCCCAAAGGTTCCCTCAGAATGGTTGGAAATCATTCGAAGAGTGCAAAGGCATAAGGGAGCTTGACTGCGAGACCTACAAGTCGAGCAGGGACGAAAGTCGGGCTTAGTGATCCGGTGGTACCGCATGGAAGGGCCATCGCTCAACGGATAAAAGCTACCCTGGGGATAACAGGCTTATCTCCCCCAAGAGTCCACATCGACGGGGAGGTTTGGCACCTCGATGTCGGCTCATCGCATCCTGGGGCTGAAGTAGGTCCCAAGGGTTGGGCTGTTCGCCCATTAAAGCGGTACGCGAGCTGGGTTCAGAACGTCGTGAGACAGTTCGGTCCCTATCTGTCGTGGGCGTAGGAAATTTGAGAGGAGCTGTCCTTAGTACGAGAGGACCGGGATGGACGTACCGCTGGTGTACCAGTTGTTCCGCCAGGAGCACCGCTGGGTAGCTATGTACGGACGGGATAAGCGCTGAAAGCATCTAAGCGTGAAGCCCCCCTCAAGATGAGATTTCCCAGTATGTAAGACCCCTTGAAGACGACGAGGTAGATAGGCTGGGGTGGAAGTGCAGTAATGCATGGAGCTGACCAGTACTAATCGGTCGAGGGCTTATCCAATTAGCACGTTCTAATCGCAGACTTTCGTTTCGAATCTAGTTTTCAGAGAACAACACTCTGAGATGTAAGCTACGCGTTTGGTGGCGATGGCGGAGGGGTTCCACACGTACCCATCCCGAACACGACCGTTAAGCCCTCTAGCGCCGATGGTACTTGGACCGCAGGGTCCTGGGAGAGTAGGACGCCGCCAAGCGAACTCTTTCATCATACATAGAAACAGGCTCTGCATGTGGATTTGTACGATGAATTGCATTTGCTCATGCAAATGCATAACATTCCCTGATAGCTCAGTTGGTAGAGCACTCGACTGTTAATCGAGTTGTCACAGGTTCGAGCCCTGTTCGGGGAGCCATTTGCTCTCATAGCTCAGTAGGTAGAGTGCATCCATGGTAAGGATGAGGTCACCGGTTCGATCCCGGTTGAGAGCTTTGGTAAGTGAGGCCCGTTGGTCAAGGGTTAAGACACCTCCCTTTCACGGAGGTAACAGGGGTTCGAATCCCCTACGGGTCATATAGATGGAGGCTTAGCTCAGCTGGGAGAGCATCTGCCTTACAAGCAGAGGGTCGGGGGTTCGATCCCCTCAGCCTCCACCATTTAATTATTGGGGATTAGCCAAGCGGTAAGGCAACGGACTTTGACTCCGTCATGCATAGGTTCAAATCCTATATCCCCAGCCATTTTATTTTGAGTCATTAGCTCAGTTGGTAGAGCACCTGACTTTTAATCAGGGTGTCGAAGGTTCGAGCCCTTCATGACTCACCATTATATGCGCGTGTGGCGGAATTGGCAGACGCACTAGACTTAGGATCTAGCGTCTTTGACGTGGGGTTCAAGTCCCTCCACGCGCATCCTTTATTTGCGGAAGTGGCTCAGCGGTAGAGCATCGCCTTGCCAAGGCGAGGGTCGCGGGTTCGATTCCCGTCTTCCGCTCCATATTTGCGCCCTTAGCTCAGCTGGATAGAGCGTTTGACTACGAATCAAAAGGCCGGGAGTTCGAATCTCTCAGGGCGCGCCATTATTTTTTTTATATCGGGATGTAGCTCAGCTTGGTAGAGCACCTGGTTTGGGACCAGGGGGTCGCATGTTCAAATCGTGTCATCCCGATTTTATCGTATGCGGGTGTAGTTCAATGGTAGAACTTTAGCCTTCCAAGCTAATAGCGTGGGTTCGATTCCCATCACCCGCTTATATTTTGATGAAAAGTCCTGCATTTGCAGGGTTTTTTTGTTTTCAGTACATTTGTTTTATTAGGAGTTACCTTATGTTTAACCCGGGTCTACCTAATGGCCTCCTTTTTAGCATCTTAAGTACTTCAATATGGCATTATGAATTAGCTATAACAGACAGAAGCCCTCTCATAGGAGAAGGGCTTCTGTCTCATTCATCTCGTTAAAGTGGATGCAGCAGTCGTAACACTTTTGAGCATTCGCTCATTAAGATGAATGTCCTAGAACGTGTATAGCGCTAACACTGTATTGAGCCACGTATTTTAACGGTGATCGTGGTCTGTTGCTCTTTTGCGCATACCTGCCAACCCTAGAAGTCCAAGGAGACCTAGCCAACCCCAGTCCATTCCTCTGTCACGGTCTGTTGTTGCAGCATTCGTACGAATACTGTTGGTACGGTAATCCCCATTGCGTACGTTGTAAGCATTGGGATTCGTGTAATTGTTGTTTCTGTAGTTGCTATTCTCGTACTCCGTAATTTGCTTCTCCGTGTGGTTCATATTATTTGTTGTGGTATGAGCAGAAGCGGATCCCGCAAGTGATACCGCCAATGCAACAGAAGCAACGATTGTGCAAACTTTTTTCATGATAATGTATCCTCCCTTCAGTGATGTGCTGCGTGTTTAATATCCCCAAAGGAAGCCCTTCATTATGTAGTAATTTCATACGTTAATAAAAACCAATTTTTTAATGGGGATTTGGATAAGTTAAGATAGAGCATGGTTTGGGCGCAAATAATTATTCGAAGCAGCTCCTTCGAATAGATGTCTGTAGGTGATATCAAGATATAACACAGAGAGGAAAGTTAAAAAAAATCTAGAATTTATTGCGTCACTGTGATAAAGTATACAAAAGCTTGCTTTGCCGGTCATGTTTCTTTGTGCAGTATCTTGCTTATACAAACAATAGTAAGTGTATCGATACTTTTTATTCCGTACCAACACTCAACCATCTAGGCTGTATATTTATGAATTTTTAAGTATAGGTATAAGTTTTGGATGATGAGGAAAGTACGTGAAAAAGGTATCATGCAGTAGCTATTGTCCATTAAATGAAGCAGAACAAGGAAATGCATAATAAAGCGCGTTTTTATGATCAAAATCGGGGTTAATCCCCATTTTTACTAGTAGAAAAATAAAGATTTTCGTACCATTTTATTGTATGATGTTATGAAGGTGTCAAATTTTCGTGTACGAATGCGAACGATCAGATGGGAGGATAAGCATGACTGAAACTATGGTAACCGCCAGCAAAAGCCAATCGAACAATCTGCTTCGGAGAGACGTGCGGTTCCTGGGTAACATACTCGGAGAAGTTCTAGTCCACCAAGGGGGCACAGAGCTTCTCGATATCGTTGAGAAGATTCGGGAAACGAGCAAGTCGTTACGTGCAGAATTTTTGCCTGAACTGTATACAGAGTTCAAAACGATGATCCAGGAATTAGACTCGGAAAATCGCCACCAGGTTATTCGAGCTTTTGCAATTTATTTTCAATTAGTTAACATTGCTGAACAAAACCATCGGATCCGGCGTAAAAGGGATTATGAACGCTCTGCGGGAGATACTGTACAGCCAGGATCCATTGAGAAAGCCGTACAGGATCTGAAAGAACGTGGGTTGTCTCATAAGGAAGTAGAAGAGATTCTAGATGAATTGTCACTGGAACTGGTTATGACTGCTCATCCAACTGAGGCAATGCGCCGAGTGATTCTGGACATCCATAAACGGATATCAGAAGATGTCATGCTTCTTGATAATCCTACGCTAACGTTGCGTGAACGTGAGCAGTTGCGTGAGAAGTTGTTGAATGAGGTTATTACCCTCTGGCAAACAGACGAACTCCGTGACCGTAAACCGACTGTACTGGATGAAGTACGGAACGGGATGTATTACTTTCATGAAACGTTGTTCCACGTACTTCCGGACGTATATCAGGAGCTTGAACGCTGCCTGAACAAATTTTACCCTGACCATGACTGGCATGTGCCGACGTATTTGCGCTTCGGTTCCTGGATTGGTGGAGACCGGGACGGAAATCCTTCGGTAACTTCAGAGGTAACATGGCAAACGCTTCTGATGCAGCGCAAGCTCGCATTGCGTGAGTATCAGCGGATTATGATTGAATTGATGGGACATCTCAGCTTCAGCACCAATATTATTCATGTTTCCGATGAGCTGGTGCAGTCGATCGAGCAGGATCGTAACTGTGTCACATTGAAGAAAGTGGATATTTGGCGCAACGAGAAAGAGCCTTATCGCATCAAACTTGCCTATATGATCGCTAAATTAAACAATGTGCTTGATGAAAATAAAGTAGGTCAGCCAGACCGCTATAGTGGCGCTCAGGACTTGATTGATGATCTGATGATTATTGATCGCAGCCTACGTCATCACTTCGCAGATTACGTGGCAGACACAACCATTCGCAAAATGATCCGTCAAGTCGAATTGTTTGGCTTCCACACAGCTGCACTTGATGTACGTCAACATAGTAAAGAGCATGAAAATGCAATGTCAGAAATTCTGGCTAAAATGAACATTGTAGAAGATTATGCTCGCCTCACAGAGGATGGCAAAATCGATTTGCTTGCTCGATTGCTCGAAGATCCACGACCACTGACTTCTCCTTATCACCAATACAGTGAGGGAACGAAGGAATGTCTGGATGTCTTCCGTACAATTAAACGAGCTCAGAACGAGTACGGTTCAACCTGTATCACAAGTTACCTGATTAGTATGACCCAAGGTGCAAGTGATCTTCTCGAGGTAATGGTATTTGCTAAGGAAGTAGGCTTGTTCCGTAAAGGACAAAATGGAGAGATCGAATCTACGCTTCAAGCAGTTCCTTTGTTTGAAACGATCGATGACCTTCATGCTGCTTCTGAGATCATGCAGAAGTTGTTCAACCTTCCGGTATATCGCGCAAGCGTAAGTGCCCGAAATGAGTTGCATGAGATTATGCTTGGGTACTCAGATAGTAATAAGGATGGCGGAGTAGTGACTGCGAACTGGGAATTGCGTGTTGCAATGAACGCGATTACGGCAGTGGGTAACGAACACGGCGTCAAACTGAAATTCTTCCATGGACGTGGCGGTGCTCTGGGGCGTGGAGGTATGCCACTCAACCGTAGTATCCTGGCACAGCCACCACACACTATTGGAGGCGGCATTAAAATTACGGAGCAGGGTGAGGTTATCTCATCACGCTACTCTCTCCAAGGGATCGCTTACCGCAGTTTAGAGCAGGCGACCTCAGCGTTGCTTACGGCTGCACTCAACGGTTTGGAGCCACAAGAGTCAGTATCTGAGCAACAGTGGGATGACATCATTAGAGAGATCTCTGAGGTATCACTCACGAAATATCAAGATCTCATTTTCCGTGATCCAGATTTCTTCAATTTCTTCAAGGAATCAACACCGCTGCCTGAGGTGGGTGAGCTTAACATTGGTTCACGTCCATCCAAACGGAAAAATAGCGATAAATTTGAGGATCTTCGAGCAATCCCTTGGGTATTCGCTTGGACTCAAAGTCGTTATTTGCTCCCAGCATGGTATGCGGCAGGAACGGGATTACAAAGCTTCTATCAGGATAAAGAGGAAAACCTCGCTGTTCTGAAAGAAATGTATGCAAACTTCCCATTCTTCCGTACATTGATCGATACGGTTCAAATGGCCGTTGCCAAAGCGGATCTTGTCATTGCCAAGGAATACTCTGCGATGACGTCTAACAAAGAAGCACGGGATCGTATCTATGGCCAGATTGAAGCGGAATTTAAGCTTACGAAAGAGCTTATCCTGAAGATTACGGGTGAAACTGAGATTCTGAATGACGTACCCGTTATTCAGGAATCGATTAGACTGCGTAACCCATATGTGGATCCATTGTCCTATATGCAAGTACAGCTTCTGAGTGAACTGAGAGATATGCGTGAACGTGGCGAAGATGACACAGAGTTGCTTCGCGAAGTGTTGCTTACCATTAATGGTATTGCTGCAGGTCTCCGGAACACAGGCTGATATAGCAAGTTAGAAGAATATTCGGAATGAGCTATTCGTTTTGAGCGCCGGATGTTTGTACAGTAAAATAAACGATTCTCTCATCAGTTTCAGCGAGAGATAAGACGGGACTCCAACTGGAGTTCCCGTTTTTACTGTTTTTGGCGGATATTTTGTGGCACAGTCTTGATTTTTGACCAAAGTTGATTTACGATTTGATTGGTGAATCACAAGTGTGGACGGGTATCAGAAGGCGGAAGACCCATCAGCATGTCTGGGGGAATTAGAGGTGGACAATTTAGAGAACAGGCTACTTAAGCTGGTACTTAAGGGTGATCAGCGAGCCTTTGCAGAGATCGTTGAATTATATAAGGACAAACTGTTTCATTTGGCATACCGGATGCTGAACAACCGTCATGAGGCTGAAGACGTTGTGCAGGAGACGTTTTTGCGTGTGTTTCGAAATATGGAGAAATATGATCCGAATCAGAAGTTTTCCACCTGGATCTACCGGATCGCGACGAACTTGTGTATCGACCGGTTACGTAGGAAGAAGCCTTCTTACTCTTTGGATGCGGAGCTGAATGATCAGGAAGGATCTGACGGTTATGCGATGCTCCCAAGTGATGATCGTACTCCTGAGAGCGAAGCGCTTCTGTCAGAAACGCAAACACTCATTCGTGAGGCCATTGACAGTTTACCTGCCAAATATAAATCAGTGATGATTTTAAGATATTTACAGGACTTGTCGTTACAGGAAATCAGTGATGTCACGGGCATGCCCGTAACAACGATCAAAACACGTGTGCACCGTGGTCGTGATTTTTTGAGGAAAAAATTAGAATATAAGCTGTAATTGCTCAATTAAAATTTTGGGCGAAATTATTTGAAACATATCCGAAACGGATGCGTATGTAATGTATGCAAGTCTTATGTATGCTTTTTACAGATGCAAGGACTAAGTGATTGAAGAAAGGATTGGCTCTCATATGGATTGCAACTCGGCCGTCTCTTTAATGCATGAATGTTTGGATGAGTCGTTGTCCCCGGCACAGAAGATTGAACTGAAAGGTCATCTTGTGACGTGTCCGGAGTGTCGCATGCGCTTTAAAGAGTTAGAACAGACGGAAATGCTCCTTTTTGCCATGAAACATTATTCACCGTCTGCCTCGGATGAGCTGACCAATCGAATTATGAACGCTCTGCCCCAGCCCAAGAAACAGCAGTTTTGGCTCAAATGGGTCAAAGGACATCCCGCGCTGACGGCGGCAGCCTTCTTTTTGGTCGTGATGCTCTTTAGTGCTTGGAGTTTCTGGGATCAGAATAACGAAATGGTCGTTAAAGGCAATAATCTGGATCAGATCGTCATCGAAGGAAATACGGTTATTGTTCCGGCAGGCAAGTCAATTGCGGGCGATCTTACTATAGAGAATGGAACCGCCCAGGTATACGGTGACGTAGACGGCAATTTGACGATTATCGACGGACAATTGTTTCAGGCATCAACAGCGCATATTTCTGGTCAGGTAAAAAGTATCGATCAGGCGCTAGATTGGTTCTGGTACAAAATAACCAATATGGTGAACGAAGTAGCTTACCGCTAATACAGGGTGAATTCTTCAATGGTCAATACCAAGCAGGGTACCTCAAGATTGCATGGGGTACTCTTTTTTTATATGGATGAACTGTATTCGTTGAATTTGCATGGTTTATGTAAAGTTTGTGACCCCGTAACTTGCAACCTGAACGTGAACGTTATAACCTAGATACTAAAGAGAACATACTACTACATATAGATAAGCACTTGCATAAGTCCTAAGAACTTCTCTCCATTAGCCAGATCTAGATCTTAAGGTAGCATATACCTGTACGCTGGTGGAATTAGGACACTTCTTACTATTCACTTCAATACTTGAAGCGAACGGGCGGAATATTGCAAAGTGCAGAGATAAAGGATTACTTAAAATCCTAATGGGTTAATATGAGATCAGGGTTTACTCATCAATGGGGATAGCGGGGGCTGGCTTATGAATTATTTTGCTGACTTAACGTGGAAAGAGTCCATTAAGGACGTTATCGATATATTGATTGTTACCTATATTATGTACAAACTGATTCTGCTTGTACGGGGTACGCGTGCGGTTCAGCTTCTTAAAGGGATTCTGTTCCTTGTGCTGATCTGGGCTCTAAGCACGTGGCTAAACTTGTATACACTCAAATGGCTGATGAACCAGATGTTTACGTTTGGTGTTGTTGCGGTGTTTATTATCTTCCAGCCCGAGCTTCGTCGTGGTCTGGAGCAATTGGGTCGAGGTAAGCTGTTTGGACGATCAGCGGCAGCGAGTGATGAAGAATTAACTGTGTTAATTGGTGAAATTATTAAGTCTGTGAATTATTTGTCACGACGTAAAATCGGTGCACTCGTTGTATTTGAACGGGAAACCGGTCTCAATGACTACACCGAATCAGGTATACAGATGCAATCTCTCGTCAGCTCGGAGCTGATGATTAATATTTTCATTCCGAATACACCATTACATGATGGTGCGGTTATTATTCAGGGTAAACAGATCTCCGCGGCAGCCTGTTATTTGCCTTTATCCGAGAATCCGTTTATCAGCAAAGAACTAGGCACTCGTCACCGTGCAGCGATCGGTATTACCGAGGTTGCAGATGCGATATGTTTAGTTGTCTCTGAGGAGACTGGCCAAGTGTCGCTGGCGATGAATGGACAAGTGGTGCGTGACATCAAGGAAGAATCACTTATTGCCAAACTGTACGAGGAGCTGCGCCCTACATCCAATCTGAACAAAAAGAATGGCTGGACTACCTTCTGGAAACGGAAGGGGGGACGTAACAATGGATAAATGGTTCAATAACAATAACTTTGCGAAAATTCTTGCATTAGCGGTTAGTTTGCTACTCTGGTTCATGATTCATCTCGATGAGGTGCCAACGACGCCAACCATTGCAACAGGTTCAACGAGTCGCATTGTGGAGCGTACGGTACCTGTGCAGCCTTATGGGCTAGACAGCAATTCGTATGTACTTACGTCCTTGAGCACGGATGAAGTTCGTTTGGAGATCAAGGGACAGCGTTCTATGCTGACATCAATATTCACTAATGATGATTACAAAGTGCTTGTAGATCTCAGCGAGGTCAAGGATGGTTCGAACACCTTGCCACTTGTACCCGATCTGCCATCCGGCGTCGAGGTTGTCAGCATGGAGCCTTCGATGGTCACCGTGAATGTTGAAAAGCTGGGCACCAAATCCTTCAATGTGAATATTGTACCCGAAGGAGAACCTGCCGCTGGATACAGCGCTGGGACGCCTGTGGTTGAGCCTTCAGGTGCAGTTAAGGTCACTCTCCCGAAGGACAGTTGGAGGCTGTAGCGAAGGTACAGGGCAGTGTGAGCGTGAAGGATGCGAAAGGTGATATCACTCAGAAAAAAGTGAAGCTTCAGGCATATGATGCGGAAGGCAAGGTAATCGATAATGCAGTGGTTTCACCAGAAACGGTGGAAGTGCGGATTCCGGTTAATCAGCCCTATACAACTGTGCCCTTGAGGATCAAATATTCGGGACAGCTCCCGGAAGGATTGGTTCTGTCTAAGGTAGAACCTAACGTGAAAGAAGTCTCGGTTTATGGTACAGAGGAGGCGCTTGCGGGTATCCAGTCCTACGACCAACTAACCCTGGATCTCACTCAGTTTGAACAGACTGGTGAATCGACAGTTAACCTGGACTTGACGCCGCCTCCCGGTTTTGAGAAAATCGAGCCTAGTTCGATTCAGCTTAAGGTAACTGTAGCACCGTACGATGAAAAAGAAGAGACGACCAAAGTCTTTCCAAACGTACCCATCACCCTCACAGGGATCGGAAACGGGTTGGAAAGCGAATTGGTTACACCCAAGAGTGGCGGGTTGAATATTACGCTCAAGGGTTCTTCAAGTATGCTCGAAGGTCTGAGTAGTGATGATATCAAACTATCCGCAGATCTTCGTGGTTTAGCGGTGGGCAATCACGAGGTTGAGGTATCCGCCGATCTGCCACGATTTGCTGAACTCGATGAATCTTCCGATAATTTGAGTGCCACGGTAAAAATTACGGAAAATGCGGATGAAACCACAGTTACTCCTAGCGAGGATGCTACGGACGAAGATACAGTGGGACCGGAGCCTTCACCTGCAGAAGTGGAGAACGGTAATACGGAGCCAGTTCCTGAGGAGGAAGAAACCGAATCGAATACGGAAACACAGGAGCAGAATCAACAAGGCAACGTACCGAATCGGGGAAATACGAATAGCAATAGTAACGCAAACAGTAGTGGATCGAATCCATAGTGATTCGAATCGTCAATTTGAATATTAGTGCGTGTTCAAAAGGTAGATGCCGAGGCATCCTTCGTAATCAAAAGCGGACTTTTTGAATAACCTCTATTACATTTTATGCTCTTATATGATGCGAATAAAAGGAGTTAGATCATGGGGAAATATTTTGGTACAGACGGTGTAAGAGGGGTTGCTAATAAAGAATTAACAGCAGAACTTGCATATAGCATTGGACGATGCGGAGGCTACGTGCTTGCAGGTGGCGTGGAAAGACCTAAAGTGGTAATCGGTATGGATACTCGGATCTCGGGACTTATGCTTGAATCCGCACTTGTGGCAGGTCTGTTATCCATTGGAGCGGATGTCATTCGAATTGGTGTTGTATCCACTCCAGGTGTGGCATATCTTACACGTGTATTGAAGGCAGATGCTGGCGTTATGATCTCTGCTTCTCACAATCCAGTTGAGGATAACGGAATTAAATTCTTTGGCGGAGATGGCTTCAAGCTATCTGATGAGACGGAGAACCGGATCGAAGAGCTAATGGATGCTGAGACAGACGAATTGCCACGTCCTGTAGGTGGCGGTCTAGGTACAGTGACTGTTGATGAGCAATCACGATTCCGTTATTTGGATTTCTTGAAAAAAACCGTTAATGAATCGTTCTCAGGACTCAAAGTTGTACTAGACTGTGCGAACGGAGCTGCCTATGAGCTGGCGCCAAAATTGTTCAGCGAACTAGGTGCCGAAGTCATTGCGATTGGTGCTGAGCCTAATGGCCTGAACATTAATGAGCAATGTGGCTCTACACATCCAGAGCATTTGAAACAAGAGGTGCTCAAACATAAGGCAGATCTTGGTCTTGCTTTTGACGGTGATGCGGATCGACTGATTGCGATTGATGAGACAGGTGCAGAAGTGGATGGGGACTTCATCCTGTGTATCTGTGGGGATGCGATGAACCGTGCCGGCAAGCTGAAGGATAGTACTGTTGTATCCACGGTAATGAGTAATATCGGATTCTACAAAGCCACAGAGAAACTGGCACTCAAAACAGCTAAGACAGCAGTAGGTGACCGTTATGTAATGGAGGAGATGCGCCGCGGTGGGTACAATCTGGGCGGAGAGCAGTCTGGTCACGTTATTTTCCTGGATTACAACACAACAGGTGACGGCATGCTGACTGCGATTCAACTCGTGGACACACTTAAGGCATCTGGCAAAAAGCTTAGCGAACTGAAATCACTTATGACTCAGTACCCACAGGTGTTGGTCAATGTGCGTGTTCAGGATAAGAGCAAATATGAAGGAAATACTGCAATCGGCGAAGCTATTGCCGTTGTTGAGAAGCAACTTGGCGATAACGGCCGCGTACTTGTTCGTGCCTCAGGTACCGAGTCATTGATTCGTGTCATGGCGGAAGGACCGGATAAGGTAGAGCTGGAGCAATTTGTAGCGCAAATTGCTGATGTAGTACAAAAAGAATTAGTATAAGTCACACAGCGGATATACGATTACTGGGAGTATTTTGATCAATATATGGATCTAAGCGTATAGTCCCGAAGTATCGCCCATATTGTGATATAATAGAGTATTACATTCATAAACTCACATCCTAGACCGGTGAGACCATCGGTCTGTTTAACTGGTCTGGCATGTGGGTAAATATGCTGAAATTGTTACAGGTACTTTGCTCCATTGCAAAATGAACCTGACCTGCATATAATGAGTGGAGTCGTCATTCAGACACAGAAAGTGAGGATCGTAAGGTATCAGTTACACAAGCGCCAGAGCTTGAAGTTGCGCGGGAAGTATCTTGTGTCACCATATCTATTTGAACATAGAGTATGGATGAACAGGATCAACGGCAATCAAGCTGACGAGGTGGAGGTGTTCGGATTGTTCGGCGGGGACCTCCCGGTGATGCATCAGAGCCGTGAACCGGATTTTGCGGAAAATGGATGGGTGACTGTCCACACAACGCGTCGGTGGGTGCAGGATATAAATAAAAATACAAATGAATGTGCACGAAGAGCACTATGGGTGCGCGCACGGGAAAATGATGTACATTCATGATTGCAGTTATAACATTCATAACAGCTTATGATGACAGCGGAGCGGCAAGAGGCTGCTCTGATCATTGATAATTGAATAAGTAGCGAGTATTCATGAACCGTTAGGCAATCATTCATTTTTCCGCTATGCCGCGCCGAGGCGTCTTTCTTCGTGACACAGTATTCATATACAATCGGAGGAACTTAAATTATGTGCGGTATTGTTGGATATATTGGTAATAAGAACACTCAATCGGTATTGGTCGAAGGTCTGAAGAAGCTCGAGTATCGTGGTTATGACTCTGCGGGTATTGCTGTATTTACACCTGAAGGTCTGCAAATCACCAAAGCGCTTGGACGTCTTGCAAATCTTGAGGCTAAGCTGGATGGTGCACCACTGGTAGGTAATGCCGGAATCGGACACACACGTTGGGCGACTCATGGTAAACCATCGGATGAGAACTCCCATCCACACACGGATGTAAGTCAGAAGTTCTCTGTTGTGCATAACGGTATTATTGAGAACTACTTGGAGCTGAAGGACGAATTGATGGCTCAAGGCCAAACGTTCACTTCTGAGACAGATACTGAAGTTATCTCTCACCTTATTGCACGTGAATACAATGGTGATATCGTTAAAACAGTGCAAAAGGTGATCACGTTGTTGCGTGGCGCATTCGCACTGGGTGTTTTGACAGAGCATGAGCCTGAGAAACTCGTAGCTGTACGTCAAGCTAGTCCATTGATTATTGGTATTGGTGAAGGCGAGAACTTCATTGGTTCCGATATCCCGGCAATTCTGGAACATACACGTGACGTGTACATTCTGAATGATGGTGAAATGGCTGTTCTGACACATGATGCTGTCGAATTGATGACGATTGAAGGTAACTTTATTTCTCGGGAAATGATTCGTGTCGATTGGGATGCTGTAACCGCAGAAAAAGGCGGATTCGAGCACTTCATGCTGAAAGAAATTCATGAGCAACCAAAAGCATACCGTGATACAATGCTGGGTCGCATTGACACAGACGGCAAAAAAGTTCAACTTCCTGAGCTGAGCATGACGGAAGAGCAAATTAAAAATATCCGTAACATTCAGATCATTGCTTGTGGTACTGCATACCACGCAGGTCTGGTTGGACGTACAATCATTGAACAACTGGTACGCATTCCGGTAGAAACAGATGTTGCTTCCGAGTACCGTTATCGTTCACCAATCGTGAACAAAGATACACTGGTCATCGTTGTGAGCCAATCTGGTGAAACTGCGGATACACTGGCTGCACTTCGTGAAGCACAGTCCAATGGTGCACACGTGTTGGCCGTAACAAACGTTGTGGGCAGCTCCATCGCTCGTGATGCCAATGATGTTATTGCAACATTGGCAGGACCGGAAATCGCGGTTGCTTCCACAAAAGCATACACATCACAACTGATCGCGTTCAACCTGCTTGGTCTGTATCTGGCACAAGTACGTGGTACACAAACTGCAGAAGAAATCGAGCACATGCTTGCTGCAATGCAAGCTCTGCCTGAGCAAGTAGAATCCATGTTGGAGCAAGCTGATGCAATCAAAGGATATGCAGAGCAAATCTCGAAACATCAACATCTCTTCTTCATCGGCCGTGGTCTGGACTACGCTGTAGCACAAGAAGGTTCGTTGAAGCTGAAAGAGATCTCCTACATCCACTCCGAAGCTTATGCTGCGGGTGAGTTGAAGCATGGTACGCTCGCATTGATCGAGGACGGAATCCCTGTTATTGCCCTGGCAACACAGGAGAACGTGCTTGAGAAAACAGTGAGCAACATCAAGGAAGTTAAAGCGCGTGGCGCAGATGTACTGGCAATTACGTATGAAGAGCATGTAGCAAGCTTGCTGAAATCCGTGGATCAAGCGTTTGCTATTCCTAAGACGTTGCCATTGCTGAGCCCAGCTCTGTCCGTTGTAGCTCTGCAATTGCTTGCATACTACGCATCTCTTGCACTGGGACACGATGTGGATAAACCACGTAACTTGGCGAAGAGTGTAACGGTTGAGTAATTCGTAGACGTAAAATCTGAGGAGAGTATAATCAAATTTATGTTGAGCAGAACTAGGATAAATTCCCTGAGATCTGCTCAACTTTTCTGTGTTTATTTATCGTTAATTAAATTGAATTTTTAAGAAGTTATTGTTATAGTAACTTAAATGCGATTCTATTTTAAAATCAATATTTGGAGCTAGCCTTTATATAGTAGGATGTAGAGATTCAGTGAAAATGAGTGTTGTCTTTAAAGCTGGATTTACCTCGTGGAAGGCTAAACTTTCAGAAATCCTGATTTAGTATTCATTGAAATAACGCTACAAAAAGCGTATTAGAGGAGAAGATATGAGTAGAAAATTAGATATAAAAAGTTATCGAAAACTAATTGATATTTCTTTAGAATTAAGTCCTAATTTGAATTTGGTCTCTGGAACTAATGGAACTTGTAAGAGTTCAATCTTATACTTGCTTTCCAACTCGTATAAGCAAAGAAATGCTTCTAACACTTCTGGGAACTTAAAAAATTGTATTAATACTATTAATAGTATTAATAGTATTATGAATCCAAAAATAGAAACATTGAGTCGAGGAGATAAACAATTTAATGACCCTACTAACGGGAAAAAAGGTTCAATTTTAGAAGTTACATATTTTGATAATAGTAAGTTGGAATTCAGAAAACACAATTCTCCAAAAAATTCAAGATATTCAATAAAACCAAACTATGCTCGTGGAAAAAACGAATCTCTTCCAGAAATGCCAGTAATATATTTAGGTTTATCCCGTTTATTATCATATGGGGAGTATCAAGAACTTCACTTGGAAAAAATAAGTGAAAAATTAAGCAAAAGTTTAGAACTAGATAATCAGACATTAACTAAAATAAAAAACATATTAAAAAGGGAATTAAAAGATAGTTATATTAGCCAAATAAAAAGTTCATTACCATTAGAATACATTAACACAATTAACCAAATCTACTCGTCTTTTACGAATATAGATGTAACTCATGAATCCTACAGTAATATTGGTATGAAAAAAAGGGCTGAGTTTAAAACTAGCATAGATGGTATTGATTCAAATACTATTTCAGCCGGAGAGGATAATTTATACATTATCATTACGGCGTTAGTATCGCTTAAATATTATTATGATGAATTACAGAAGGAGGTTGGAGTAGATGAAAACCATCATATTAGTAGTTTATTGTTGATAGACGAAATAGATGCAACTCTACATCCATCATACCAATTGAAGTTATACAATCTATTAAAAACATATTCAGAAGATTATTCGATCCAGATTGTGTTCACAACACATAGTTTTTCACTTATTGAACACGGAATAAACAAAAAAGCTAATGTTCTTTACCTTTTAAATGAACAAAACAAAGTTAGTGTATGTGAAGAAATAGATATGTTTACTATAAGAATGTACCTAGAACAAGTTACATCTTCTGAATTAAGGGAAAGCAATAAGATACCTATATTTACGGAAGACGCCGAAGCTAGAAAACTTCTTAATGATATTTTTATGGTTCTCGGAGATTGGGATCCTCAAATTCTTAAGGTAAGGGAAGTATTCCATTTTGTCGATTCTAATGTTGGATCTAGTAATTTACAAAGTATTTTCCGTGATGAAATACTTACTAATAATATTATTAAAGCAATTTGTGTTCTAGATGGGGATGCTAAAAATCAACTAGAATCTAATATTATTACTTTGCCTGGTAAAACAAATCCTGAACAACTGATATTTGATTATTTAAATATTCTTATTGAGAGTGAAGATTATGCTGAGTTCTGGAGCAATAAAAAGCCACATGTTCGTGATGGTTATTCATATGATAAAGCTAAAGAAATAAGAGCAGAAATAGAAGCTATTTCAGTTTATTTAGAAAAGTTACCTTCAAAAAAGGGCAAAAGAAGGGAAAAAAATAAAGAGTTATATCGTAAATATGATTCCTTTTTTTCTGTTGTTTTTATAGAGTGGCTAAAGGATAAAAGAAATCAGACTGAAGTTCAGTTCTTTTATAATAATTTGTTTTCTATGTTCAAGAAAACAAGAGTTGCTTACAGTATCCCAGCATCTGTATGGAAGAATAAAAAAAAATTGTTTGAGAGTGTTGAATATGCCAATAACTGATAGCCCATTAAGGTATCCTGGAGGAAAATCTCAATTAACAAAATTTGTAAAGAATTTAATATCGATAAATGGCTTAGTAGATCTAACGTATATTGAACCATTCTCTGGAGGTTCCGGAATCTCTATTAACTTGATATTAAATGATGTAGTTAAACGTATTATTATCAATGATATTGATCCATCTATTCATGCTTTTTGGTATTCAATTTTGAACATGAATGATGAATTCATTGAAAAAATACTTGAGACCCCTGTCACTATCGAAAGTTGGCATGCTCAGAAGCAAATACTTGAAAAATATAAGAATGATCCACATTCATTAGCTAATGGTTTCGCTACATTTTATCTTAATAGAACCAACAGAAGCGGTATTATATCAGGTGGTGTAATAGGCGGTTTAAAACAGAATGGTAAATATAAAATTGATTGTAGATTCAATAAAAAATCACTAATTGAAAAGATAGAAAAAATAGGAAGGAAAAAATCTCAAATAATTCTTTATAATCTCGATGCGAAAGTTATGACTAGAGAAATAATAAGGAATTTAAATCCTAAAAATTCGTTTATATTTTTTGATCCACCTTACTATGTTCAAGGTAAAAATCTATACACTAATTCGTTTGAACATGAGGATCATATTTTACTTAGAGATGCTATCATAAATTTAAATGATTATTACTGGATTACAACATATGATTATCAAAAACAACTTATTGATCTTTACTCAAGTGTTCCTAATTATCAGTACTATATAACTTATTCAGCGCAGAATAAAAGGAAAGAAAAGGAACTGTTGTTTTGTAGTCAGCATACAAAAATAGAATCTTTTGAGAAAGTTGTTGTGGATGTATTAGAATAATTCTATATCTTAGGATTGTCTATATGCTAAAAAAATGTCATAATCGAACTGCAATTGGTGGAATATATTACTTTTCTCTGGGACTGGGTTACGTTATAAATAAACCATAATTATCATTTGTCTGTTACTCAAAAATTATTTGTTGTAAAAAAAGTGATAAAAAAATGCTTGAATGAGTTCACTCATTCGAGCTTTTTTGTGATGAGCCGGACATAGGTCATAATTGGAGGAGAGAGAGTACGCTACAGACTTGACAGAATCTAGTGTTAGACAAGGGCAGACTTTCGGTCGTGAGGTGGGATTTAAAGAAGCCAGAGGGAAACCTAGCTGCGAACAAAAATCACATATAAGAAATAATTAGTGGAATACATCTACATAAAAACAAAATCTAATTCGGTTTCAATTCGTATAGATATGCCAGATGGATGGGAAAGATATATCTATTATACGGGGAGATCTAACTGAAGTTAGATAGGAAAATAAATTTTGAAAGATGAAGTAATGCTTGTGTTTAGAAGTCAGTAGAGGTCAGAGGATGGAACAATCACTTTGTCTCAAGTACAGATCTAAAAGAGCATCAATGTGATGAAAGCATACTACCAAAAGGAATAGCTCAAAAGATCGCGTGGAAGTAGGAGCGCAAAAGTATGGATACTCACGAAGGTAGAGAAAGAGACAGTGCATAGGCTAGCTGATGTCATCCATACTGAACAGAGAAAATCTGAACTGGGTTTATTAGCGAAACGGTGCTTATCGTTGTTAAGCCAAGTCTAGTAAAGCGTAAGGCGATTCCCAAAACAGTTGGAAGTGGCATTTGAAATAGGGCATTTCGACCGTCTATTGGGTGATACAGCAGTGAATGCGATTTTCTTTCCTTGTAGAGGTGCTTACATTAAATAGTACGGATTATGGTGTGAAAGGTAGCTACTTAATTTATGGTCAGTTTCCTACTCGTTTGAGAAGAAGGGGCTGTCCCAAGTCAGTATTACTTCTAAGAACAGCCCTTAATTATGAATTCCATGAATTGATGTAATTATTAAAAGTTATAAAAAAAGGTAAAATACGAAAAGTAGTTTTGTATTAATCATATGATTAATTATTTATTACTTCTATGAGCAATGAGGCTAGGTTGTCTTTTTTGTCTTTTTTGTCTTTATAAGTGAAAGTAAATTAGTAACTCGGTATGAAGAGTGTAGGTCTAATCAAGAGAAGGATGAATCAAGACTAGCCTTGATCAAGAGCTCCTTTTAATCAAAAGTAATCTTGATTCAAGCCCAAGTTGTAATCGTATCAACGGGGAGACGATAGGAAGGATAACCTGCTTTGGCTGCTTTACCGATGGAGATCAGCATGACAGGCTGAAATCTGGCTTTGTCTAGGCCGAAGACTTCGGCGATCTGATCTTTATCATAACCAGCCATAGGGTTGGTGTCGTAACCGTGAGCACGGGCAATAAGCATGAGCTGCATGGCTATGAGTCCAGAGTCAATCAGGTTGATATCACGCAGAGCAGATGTGCTCAGGCTATCATAATACGGTTTTGCCTGCCCCATCTGCATCTCCTTGATCTCTTGCGGCATATAACCAAGCTCCACAGATTTACTGAAAATTTCTTCCATGTATTCGGTGTTGTGGGCATCATAGAATACGGCAATAAGGGCCGAAGAGGTTAGTGCCTGCGTCTGGTTAAACGAGGCTAGAGGTGCCATTTTCTGTTTCCCTTCAGCACTGTCGATGACAAGGAAACGCCATGGCTGCATGTTAATGGCGGATGGAGCGCGGGAAGCCTTCGACAAGATTTCCGTCATTTCTTCGCGGCTAATTTTTACTTCGGGATCGTATTCTTTCACTGAACGACGTTCTAGGACGATCGAATTAAAATCATTTGTTTTGCTAAAGTGGTCAGTCGTTGTATTCATGTAGGTTTCTCTCCTCTATACGCATAATAGTGAGGTGGTTACTTTGTAATTATCTCACTATGAGGAGTCTAAACTATGAAGTATACTTTATAGCAAGCAAAAGAAATGAAGGTGACTCAAGTGAAAATTAATGAAGTTTCTAAAATAATAAACCTCCCCATATCAACGATCCGTTACTATGAGAAGGTTGGGATTATTACCGATGAGTATGTGCTGAGAGACCAGAACAATTATCGGATATACACGCCAGGCATCATTCAGCACTTGGAAGTGGTTAAGCAATGCTTGGCCGTTGGCTTTACAATTCAGGATATAGAGTCCATGATCTCGAAGAACGGTTTCTCCGAAAACGAACAAAGTGTTATCATTCAGGGGAAAATATCTGAAATCGAAGAGGCTCAGCAAAAATTAGAACATGCGAAACAAAGTCTTAACGATATTCTTAGATCAAACATTACGTGTGAGGATGGTTTTGGGAAACACTAACGATAGGCATGTATGAGTCATTGACTAAGTTCCGCAGAGACTTTCCAATCGGGTTCATCGGCTTGAACAAGCCATTTGCCGTCCACTTTCATCATCGTGAGCAGTCCTTTACTCGGAACCCGTTTAACCTCGTTTCCATCCTGATCAAGCAATACAAAGTCTAATGTATAATGTAGGTCATACGTATCTTCAGTTGGTTGATTAAGCGGTTCGAACGCAATATTTTCAGGCTCTAGGGATAACTGTTGCTTTTGTACAATGTTAAAGGGCATCGTTGTGTAACGGTTAAGCTCAGCCTTGGCATAATACTCTTCTGTGAGGTACGGCTTAATTAACTTGTTTCGTTCAATTACAGACTGCTCTGAGAAAATATCCTCATGATATGAAACGGTGTACTCCACATTTTTGTAGGCTTCGCCGGCTTGAATTGCCTGGTTCACCTCTTTAGAATTGTCGCATCCCGTAACTACGGTAAGCAGTACGATAAGCATCGCCAATAAAGCCCTTTTTAATTGGAGTATCATTATAATCTCCCCTCTCATGTATGTATAGTTTAATTTTACCATATTTGATACTTATATTATTGTTATTGATGAATTCACCAAATGAAACAATAAAAAAATCCCCTGCTTCCATAAAGGTAGCAGAGGGGATTTTGACATAAGTTACTTGTTGTTCAGGCTATTCGCTACTCACATCAGTATCTGATGCATATTCTAATATTTCTGTATTACTCTTTGGTTAATATTCTGCTATTTTGCTCTCTGTTTACTATAATACTCTCTAAATTACGTCTGTTCCTTAGCTTAGCGATTACGGTTACCTGTATTTACGTTGCCATTTCCACCTTCAATACTGATGGACTTGCCTGAAGTATCGGTAATATTGTTCTTAATTTCATTCGAGCTAGAGTTGGTAAGACGGATACCGGTAATGGAGAAACCGGAATGGGTTGTCATCTCATTACCAATCACTTTATTCTGGTTGGAGCCATCTAGACGAATAACAGCATCTGGTTTAAGCGAAGTATTCGTTTGAATAAATTCATTGTCTGTAAAGGTATTGCCACTTGCTTGCACCAGCAGACCTTGAAGAGAAGCATTTTTGATCGTATTGCCGTAAACATGATTTCCGGTTGCTCCTGTCAGTACAAAGATACCCCGCGGATAGTTCTCAATCACATTGTTTGTAATGGTGTTGTTGGCACCGTCATTAGGGATACGAATACCAGCATAGCCGTCTGATTGGTGGGTACGGTTAATGATTTGATTGCCGGACACGGTGGTATAGGTCGCACGAGAAAGGTTAATTCCGCTGCCGCTGCCCGAATTCGTAATCTGATTATTTAAGATTTTGACGTTGCTAAACTCACCAGCAGGGAAGCTTTCGTGTCCTGTGGCAATGGCATGTCCATTGTTTCGGTCAAAGCGACTGTTGGTGATCTCGGAATCTTTCGTTCTACGTAGCAAGGCTCCAATGGTGGTATCCCGAATCTCAATCTGGTCAAGGATGAGGTGGGAGACAGGAACATCGATAATGATCCCACCTACCTGACTAGCACCGCGAGCTTCCCGATTTTCACGATCGGCATCAATCGTCAGATTAGATATCTTCACATTGATTCGATTGGATTGATTACGAAGAATTGGGTTACCGATGACATATTGGCTAGAAGAGCCTGTCTTTTTGAAAATGGTTTGTCCCATTCCATCACCGGTTAGACTAACACCAGCGTATAAACGAATAGATTCATCGACATAGTATGTACCTTTTGAAAAATAAACGGTTCCTTCCATTCCTCGATCATAGAAATACTTTAATGCATTTTGAATTTCCTTGGTTTGAGCGTTTTTTGAATTCGCTTTGACTCCCAAATCGGTTGCTTTAATCACATTGTCCGCTGCCTGAACTACTGGAGTCCCAACCGTAGCTCCTTGAACAACAAAGGCAGTAGAGACAAGAAGCAGCAGGCCAAGCCGAACTGTTCTCTTTAAACCCTTAAACATATACCTATTCCTCCTGACCAAAAAGTGAGATTTATCACAGAAATCCCCTTTTTTTATTGTCGGTTATTCTCCTACATTATTTAAGAGAATGTGCGAATTAAAGTATGGTACAAATCGAAATGCTATTGTATGATCAAGCCAATGATTATTTATGTTCGAATTAGTGATCCAAAAGTCCCGAATCCGGGTATCATTAATATAGTTATCTTGAATTAATAGAGATACATATTATATGAAGTGTTATTTAGCCTAGCCTGTTATTGCAAGAGGTTTCTATCATGGTTTAGAGTGGGGGATATGGCGTGTCTATAGTGGATGTAATGAAAAAAGATGTTGTGACAGATGACTTGGTTATCAAAGCGATGGAGAAAAGTTTGGCGATTATTCGATTCGATATGAAACGCAAGGTTACATATGTGAATGATGTATTTGCCACAACGATGGGCTATCAAAAAGAAGAGATGTACGGTATGCAGCATGAACAGTTTTGCTTTGATCACTTTGTGAACAGTGTGGAATATGAAGCATTCTGGAGCAGTATTTTCAGTGGAGTAAGCTTTCAGGATAAGGTAGAACGTAAGGATGCAAATGGCAATTCCGTGTGGCTTGAGGCTACGTATATGCCTGTTTATGATGAAAACAATCAAAAAATACTCGGTGTGTCAAAAATAGCGACCAACATCACCAACCGTCAAACGAATATATCTACAGTCGTAAATGAATTGAAAACGATGTCTCATGAGCTGAGCGAGCAAGCAGACGGGGAATTGGACGGAGTCGGGAATTAATGTCCAGTATTTCAATCATTTCAGAGGTGTCCGCTCATAATCGCACAACGTTGACTCATTTGCAGGAACAAGCTGGATCGATTCAAGGGTGGTACAGACGATCCGGGAAATTGCATCACAAACGCAGTTACTCGCTTTGAATGCTGCGATTGAAGCTGCACACGCGGGGAGTATGGGCGAGGATTCGATATTGTTGCCAAAGAAGTGAAAAAGCTATCCGGGATTGTAGAGAATTCGATTAATGAAATTCGTGATAGCGTTACCGGAATTACCAAAGAGATCGGAAATATCTCGGGCGGTACACAAAAGGTTGAGGAATACGTGGGACAGAGTAAAGAGCGGATAGAGATCGCTTTGAATGACTTCACGTCGATTGCCGCAGCTGCTCAGTTACTCGATGCCAAGGCGCAGCAAGTAACCAAAATCGTGTGATGAATTGCTGGCAGTTTCAGATTGCAGGTTGAATCATGCCATATCTTATATCTGGGGTTCCTATGAGCTACATAAATGAATTGCATAAATGTATATCCGTTTAAAGTTGGATGCGGTTCCTTAAGGGGAACCGTTTTTTTTGTTTACAAAAACGGGAATGTTTGTGTGGAAACGGGGAAACAATACTCTCGAATACCTGCAGCTAACGATGCAGAGAAATGTTGGGGTGAGAATATGTGGTCTACCATCGTTTCCTATGTGCCCAAATGGCCAGTATGGATTCAGGCCTTCTTGGTCATTATCATTCCCATTGGCATTACCTTGATCACACGATGGATCAATACTTCAATCAAGCGTGGTAGCTTCACCCGCTCCACCAAACCGTTGATATCCCCAAAGGACATCTCACCTGCCGCTGCGGGAGTAGGAAGCGGAACGGAGACAGGGCACTATGCCAATATTAAAATAACCGGTAACTATGATACGGATCTGATTAGTATTAAAGAAACCTTTGGTAAAAATGCAGATGTGCATCTTCGCGAGTTCACGATTAGAGGTACGAATACACGGGCTGCGGTCATGTTTACCGAAGGACTCACAGATATGAATTTAATGGATGAGTACCTTATTAAATCATTGATGTTCGAAGGTGTGCCTGAGCAGACTCAGGGGGAGTTCGTGCAAGATAATAACGCTGACTTCCTGACGTCGTATTTGAAGGAACAACTGCTTCCTGTAAGTCAGGTGCAGGAGACACAATCTCTTCAGGAGCTGTCCATTGCTGTGCTGTTAGGCAAGAATGCATTATTGGTGGATGGGTTACCTGGGGCCATGTTAATTGGCACAGCGAAGGGAAAAACGCGTGGTGTCGATGAACCTTTATCCGAAGGGCTACTTCGTGGCCCCCGGATCGGTTTCACAGAGGAGTTAAGTGATAATACAGGTATTTTGCGTCGCCATGGTAGTAATCAGAGTTTATTTATTGAAAAATTCGAAGTTGGCTCACGTGTCAAAAAAGATTTGGCGATTGCCTATATTCAGGATATTGCTGACCCTAAGCTTGTAGCTGAAGTGCAGAAGCGAATTCAAGAGATGGATATGGATGATATGCTCGAATCGGGTTATGTGGAGCAACTGATTGAAGATAGTACCCTTAGTCCGTTTCAACAGATTCTGAATACAGAAAGACCTGACCGGGTCATGGGCGCTTTGCTTGAGGGTCGGGTAGCTATTTTGCTGGATGGGACACCTTTTGTATTGGTTGTGCCTGTGACCTTTAGCATGCTGCTACAATCGCCTGAGGATTATTACGAACGGTGGATTCCGGGCACTTTTCTAAGAATGCTGCGTTTTATGTCTGCAATGCTTGCTTTGCTCGCTCCTGCTCTCTATATCTCTTTTATTTCATTCCATCCGGGGCTTATTCCAACCAAACTGGTATTGACGATAATTGAGACACGGACAGGGGTACCATTTCCTTCTCTAATTGAAGTATTGATTATGGAGCTCTCCATTGAGATTCTGAGGGAAGCAGGAATTCGTTTACCTAAGCCAATTGGACCTGCGATGGGAATCGTAGGAGGTCTAATTATTGGTCAAGCTGCAGTACAGGCCGGAATTATCAGTCAGTTCCTCGTCATTGTTGTAGCGGTTACGGCGATATCGTCCTTTACGATTCCTGTGTATAGTGCAGGGTTAACACTACGTATTCTAAGGTTTGTGGCGATGTTTAGTGCAGCGGTACTCGGATTATTCGGGGTGGTTATGTTCTTTTTGCTTGTGTGTACACATCTGTCACGACTCTCAAGTTTCGGGGTACCTTATGTTGCGCCAGCCGTCCCGTATCACCTGGGTGAATGGAAGGATTTCTTCATCCGTGCTCCGTTAAATATGATGAGAAAACGTCCGATTATGACTAATCCTATAGACGAGGATCGTAAAAAATAGGTTCATTTACAAAAGGGCTGGAGGTGAATTGCATTGAATGGAGAAAGCCCTCTAGGCAAAATTACGACGACACAGGCCGTTGTAATTATTGTCAATTACATGCTGGGTGCCGGGATCTTAACGTTACCTCGAACAACCAGTAAAGCGGTCGGAACACCAGATGTCTGGATTTCCATTATTTTGGCTGGGCTGATCGTTACAGGCATTGGCATTATTCTGGTCACTTTGTGTCGTCGCTTTCCAGGGAAAACCGTTTTCCAGTTCACCCGCGAGATCACGGGGAGCTGGATTGCTTACATATTGGGCTGTGCCATGATTGTGTATTTCACGGTTATCGCTGCATTCGAAATTAGAGTTATGGCGGATGTAACGGGAATGTATCTGCTTGAGCGTACGCCGACTTGGGCGATCGTAATGGTTTTTATGTGGGTAGGCATCTATCTGATTACTGGTGGACTTGCCGTTATTGTGCGTGTGTTTGAGATTATATTGCCAATTACGCTGATTATTTTTGTGATGGAAATTCTGCTTAGTAATCAGTTGTTCGAGATTGGCAATCTACGCCCTGTACTCGGAGATGGGATTATGCCAGTGCTTAAAGGGTTGAAGCCTTCTTTGCTATCGTATACCGGCTACGAGGTGATGCTGGTCATAACGGCATATATGCATAATCCGAAAAAAAGCAATAAGGCAATGACCTGGGGATTGATGACTTCTACCATTGTTTACTTAATCACCGTTGTTATGGTTGTGGGTAGTCTGTCTCTGGATGGTATTAAGACGAGAACATGGCCAACACTGGATTTGGTGAGAAGCTTCGAGATCCAAGGTCTAATTTTTGAGCGTTTCGAATCCTTATTGCTCGTGATCTGGATTATGCAAATTTTCTCGACAACAGTTATTACTCATTACTGCGCTTCGGTGGGGATACGTGATTTATTTCGTGCGAAGAAGATGCCAGTTATTATGTATGCACTGCTTCCATTTATCTATATCACAGCATTGATGCCCAAAAATGTGGATCAGACCTTTGCATTAGGGGATATGCTGGGCAATGCATCTGTATTCTTGTTTGCTATCTTACCTCTGGTGCTGCTGGTATTAAGTCTGATTCGCAAAAAAGGAGGCAAACATGCATGATTCGATTCCGTATGTTTGTACGTACAATAACTAGCTTATGCATTCTGTTATTGGTATCTGGTTGTTGGAGCAGTAGAGAAATTGAGGAGCTAAGTCTATATGTGGGTCTAGGCATTGATGTCGCCCAAGAGACAGAGTTTGAAAAGAACGTCGCAGCTCAAGGGGGCGATTATGCTAAGGAGAAAGTTGTCACTGCAACGGTTCAGATCGCCCCCGGGTATGCGAGTGGTCAAAAAAGTGGACAATCGGGCTCTCCCGCTGCGGGTAAAACTTCGTATTCCAATGAACAGCTAACAGGGGATTCGATGTTGCAGATCTTTCGTCAGTTTGCATTACGGCGAGATCGTCCGCTCATCGGACATCATCTGAAGGTCATTGTCATATCGAAGGACATTGCCAAAAAGTATGGCCTGGACCAACTGCTTGATTTTGTACTGCGGGATAATGATATTCGCCCTAATTGCCTGGTATTAATTAGCCATCGACGTGCTGTTGATGTGCTTACGTCAGATGATCCCACACGAATTCCAGCTTTTTACCTCACGGGCATCAGTAATAACTCGTACTTGTCCAATAAAATTATGGAGCCTGTTCCGTTAACCAAGTTAGATGCTCAGATGCAATCGGGTTCTAGCTTTCTGTTACAGAATGTACTTAGTTTTAAAGGCGAGGACAAATTCTCTGGAGCTAGCATTTTTAAGGGAGATACAACGAAGTTCATTGGTGAGCTGAACCAAACAGATCTGGAGGGATTATCGTGGCTCATGGCCAAAGAACGCGGTGGTGTGGTCAAGACATACAACAAACAAGGTTTCACTGTGTTATATGAAATCAAGAAGAAAAAAACCAAAATCACACCTAAAGTAGTTGGTAACGAAATTTCATTTGACGTAAAGGCAGAATCCGAAGGTTGGCTGATGGAGGATTGGCGTGCACCTGAAGAAGAAGAGAAGGGAGCCTACCTTAGAGAGTTAGAACAAAATTTCACGGATATGGCGGAACAACAAATTGGTCAGGTGCTCCACAAACTTCAACATACCTACAAAGTAGATGTTGCCGATTTCCGGGATAGTTTACGGATCAAATATCCGAAAGTGTGGAAGAAGGTCAAGGATGACTGGGATGAAATCTTCAGTACCGTGCCGATTACGTATAAGGTGAAGATCAATATTACGAGTCCTGGTTCTTCAACAGAGTAGATCATACGAAGAAGCCCTTTCGTTCCTTTTAAGGAGACGAGAGGGCTTCTTCTGTTTTTGTTCCGTTCTTTTATCTCTTCTCTTCTTATTCGATAACCAGATTGCGCGGAGAGGAATGACGGATAACTCGGGAAGATACCCAAGAACCATATGCTGCAGCAAGTGCGGTCAGGCAGGCGAATAATAGGATTCCAGCCCAGTTCAGAATAAGGGGAAGCTCTACGATTCCGTATCCAGAAAGGACAAGCTCCAGAAGGACTGGTAGCACATATATGCCTATGACAATGCCTAATAAAGCACCAATGAACGACAACACCACAATGCCCATCGCAATCGACCAGCGGATTTGGTTTGACGTCAAGCCAATGGATTTGTAAATACCATACGTTCTGCTTTCCTTGCGAATGCTGATCCGGCAGGTACTAAAGATAATGATAAACGTAACCAGAATAAACAGCAGTCCGATCAGAGCCATCGGATAGACCAGAATGCCAGCGGCTTCAGCATATACTGAATCAAGCAGCGTTTTCTGGGTCACAACAGAAGTAGAATCCTTGAATTGCTCGTTCAACTCATGCACAACAGGTTCTACCTGAACCGAATCATTCACATTAATAAAAGCAACATCCACATCATTGTAGTTGGAGTTCACGCTATGCATCGCATCCATAGTAATTCGTCCGGAGACGGACATGTTGGCAATGGCTTGATAGATACCTGTGATCACAAAAGTGCGCTTCTGTCCTTCAATGTTGAGTTCAATGAGATCACCGAGATCCTTATGATACGTTCTGGCTATGTTTATCCCAATCGAAATTTCATTCTCCAGCCGTGGATTAGCTCCTCTTAGATTTTCAAACCCAAGCTCATCATAGCTCCCGTCCAAGACACTTAGAAACAGACTCGTGGATTGACTTTGCGTATCGACTAAAGTGTCAGGATGGATGACGCCGGAGGTATTGCCTTGCCAGCCCACATTCTGAATGCGGGGATCTTGTTCTAAGACTTGTTCTAGTTGTTCTCTGGAAAAGCTACCCTTATTGACCACGACGGCTGCGATGTTGGCATTATCATAACCCCATTTAGCGGCTGTCTGATATATTCCGCTGACACTCGTCACAACGACATAACCAAGAACGAGTACAGCTGATGCCATCATCGTGAGCAGCAGGATAAGAGCAGAGCTACGGATATTCTTCATCAGGTTGCGAAAGGCAATAACGACCGATACAGGGTATCGTGAGAACCCAATCGAATTAAAGAACGGTGTATTCATTCGATGAGCAGTACGGATATGATCGGCTTCAGACATTCCATAACGAATGGCCTGCACAGGTTCGATATGACGTGCTTTGTTGGCGTACAGGATAACGAACAAGATGACCATAGCGAAGAGCAAGGCTCCTACAAGCAGTGCTGCGCCAATTCCCTGCATTGGAATATCACCACTATCAGCTCTGAGCGAGGATACAGAGATGCTGATTAACGGTTTGGATATCCATATACTTAACATAAGCCCAGGAAGAATGGCGACTAGCGATAACATAGCGTACTGTATAACATATGTGCCAATCATCTTATGGGAAGTCAAGCCTAGTGATTTGAGGATCCCTATCGTTCTATAGTTAGCCAAGATTGCATCGGAAATGGTGAACCCAATCGTAACGAGAGCGATGACTAGCATCACTACGCCGAGGAAGATCATAATGAACCCGATAATCTGATTAATAATTAGATAGAAGGAGGATATGCTCTCAAATTCCATCTTGTTCTCCAGAAAAGGGACATCATGTTCAAGATTATACTTCTCCCAATACTGTGAATTCGTACTGTAATAGTCAAAATGAATGCCGAACATATAATTGTCATTTCCTGCGAGTGTCTGAACATCATGTTGATAATCCGTTGGATTCATCCAGACCCGTGCAGTATTGGTAAATGGGGCACCGTAAGGAACATCTACGACAATATCGGAAACCGTCAGATTGAGGTTAGTGGAGCCTGCTCTGAAGCTTATCGTATCGCCAATGGCGATATGGTATGAGTTCGCCATGGAGGTAGGGATCCAGACCGAACCTTGTTCAGGCAAAGTTGGTTGCAATCCGCTGGCAAAAACGAGTTGATCCACATCCCATGGGGGAGCAGGCGTATCTATCATGTAAAGATAGAGATTTGGAATATCCAGTCCGTCAAACGTAATCCCTGACAGTGTCCTGTATTTTAGTAAAGGGGAGACATCAACGTGTTCTTGTGCTTGCCACCAACGATACACAGCCTCAGGGTCATTCAGGTTTTTCTCAAAGCTAAGAATCTGGTGGGAGCCATGGGTACGATCATGCATTTCTTTGAATAAATTGCCGGTATTCGCCAGAATAATGACGGCTGTTGCTACAAGTAGTGTGGATAAGAGAATGAGAAGCGTGCTAAATCCATTTTGCGTTTTGTTTTGTCTGAGGTAAGAAAGGCTCAATCGCCACATGATCGCCATAGTCTTATTCCTTCCTCGACACAAAATTGAAGATCATCGATTCACGATCGTGGATCTGCTCTTCGTCATATTTGCTGAATTCAAGAATACCTGCTACCTTACCATCTCGGATAAAAATAAGGCGGTCTGCACGACATGCAGCCTTGATATCATGAGTGACCATAACGACCGATTGTCCCTTGCGGTTGATATCGGTCAAGATATCAAGGACAGCCTGGCCGTGCTCATAGCTCAAACTACCTGTAGGTTCATCAGCAAATAACATATCTGGTGAGTTAATTAGTGCGCGTGCAATGGCTGCTCGTTGTTGCTGTCCACCGGAAGTTTCAGAGGGAAGGCGATGATGCTGTTCATTGATATCCATGGCTGTCATCAATTGACTAGCTCTGGCGGCGACCTCACTCCTCTTGGAACCGGCGATATAGCCAGGTAATGCAATATTTTGTTGAATGGAGAGGTCTGGGACAAGGTTGATACTTTGATAGATGTAACCGATTCGGCGGGTGCGGAATTCAGACATTTCCCGTTCCGTATAAGCGTCAATGCGTTGATCCCGGAAATAAACTTCGCCTGCGGTTACCTGATCTAAGCCGCTTAACAGGTACAATAGGGTAGATTTGCCTGAACCCGAGTTGCCCATGATTACGGTAAAATCACCTTCGTATATATCCAGATCAACATTACGTATCGCATGATACTGCTCGCTACCCGTATTGTAGGTTTTACATAAGTTTTGAGCGCGTATAATGGCTGACTTGACCAAGAAGATCACTCCCTATGATTCATATTAGTGTCAATTCTAAGGGAGACACCTTGAGGAAACCTTATCTAATTATGAATAAAGTATTACATGGTCAGCAGGTTAACAGATGGGCAGATGAATCTGAAAAATCGTACCTTGTCCTTCTTTACTCGAAAAGGTGATCTGACCTCCATGTGCTTCAACAATGCTTTTGCAGATGGATAGACCTAGACCCGTTCCCTCCTGCACATACGAATTAGAAGGTGAAGATGCGCCCTTAAAATATCGTTCAAATATAAAAGGCATATCCTGAGGCTGAATACCTTGCCCCGTATCGGCAATAGTCAGTATAAATTGTTCAGCATTCAGCTCGGTCATAATCCGAATCGTATCTCCAGGAAAGGTATGTTTAAGGGCATTGAATACGATATTGGATAGAACCTGCTCCATTCTCGTTGAGTCAATCCGCATAAGCACATTAGGGATCAATGCCGGTTCTTCATAATTCAGACCTCGCATCTCCACCATGTGTGCAATGGGCTGTAACATATGTTGAAAGGTGGCAAGGCTATACACTTCGCGAGGCTCGACCGAGATCTGACCTAGCTCCTGCAAAGCGTGAACGAGCAGATCTTCAACCAATCTAGCCGTTTTATCCGTATGTGTTCGCATGATCTCCATATACTCCATCAACGTTTGTTCATCAGAACATAAACCTTCGAGAATTGCCTCTATGTATGCCTTAACTGTTGTAATGGGTGTTTTGAGATCGTGCGATATATTAGTGATCAGTTCTTTCTGTGCTTGTTCCTGCCGGATACGCTCTGCACTCAGATGCATGATCTCCGCGCGCATCAGATCAAGTATGGCGTATAATTCACCCATTTCATCTACTCTGGTGTATTGAATGGGCTGATCGTACTTCCCTTTGAGAATAGACGCTGCGTGTTCTTTCAATTGATTGATCGGAGAGAGCAGGTTCTTCTTAACCTTTCGTTTCATAGCGATCAGACAAGCGCCTAACACGAGGGAGACACCAGCTAATGCAAGCATGACCCAAAAGGCGAAAGTGAGCGGCTGCTCAACAACAACCATAGATAGGGGAACTGTAAAGATGGCATTGCCGATCTGGCTTCCTTGTCGTTCATCGATGACTGGAAAGGCGATGTGGAGTGATTTGTTTTCATCCCTAACCTGTGCCGCTTGATTCAGATCATAATGCAGTACAGATTGCAGATTCAGCCGCGTGCCCTCCAAGGAAGGGCTAGAAGATACGACCACAACACCATCTAATCCAAGATAGGTCAGCTCAATCCCATTCTCTTGCGCGATAGATCGTAAATGATCCTGCGTTGCCGGATCCGTTAACTGCTGCTGTTTTTGTCCAAGTTCAAGAAGAAGGGGGTTAACCGTAAGCCGCACCTGACTAATGGATAGATTGGAGGTGTTGTTTTGCCTGTCCATAAGCAGATTCACGAAAAGCATCAGACTGCATGTGATCAAAATCATTAGCAGAATGAAGGATGTGCGTAGCCAACGTTTGGACCACATATGTAGTGACATTTCGGTGCCTCCCTTTGGCTTACTCATGGTTGAACTTGTAGCCGACACCCCAAACGGTTTTCAGTAGAAGCGGCTCGGAAGGGTTTGCTTCAATTTTCTCTCTCAATCTGCGTATATACACGGTAACGGTATTCTCATCTCCATAAGCGGTGTAACCCCAGATCGCATCTAGAAGCTGTGACTTCGAGAAAACCTGATTTTTGTTGCTTGCCAGATAGTGAAGTAACTCAAATTCTTTGGCAGAGAGTGAGATCTCTTGATCATCTAACGTTACTTTGTATCCCTTCTTATCAATGACGAGGTTAGACAGCCTCAACAGATCGGTAGAGACACGTTCCGTTGTCAGACGATCATATCTGCGGAAGTGTGCGTTGATCCGAGCGAGTAACTCACTGAGCGAGAAGGGTTTGGTCATATAATCATCAGCGCCAAAGCCTAACCCCAGCACTTTATCCGTATCGCTGCCCCTCGCGCTTAATATTAATATCGGAATATTGTTACGGCGCCGAATCTCACGGCAGACCTCGATGCCGTCCAGATCTGGGAGCATAATGTCCAGAATGATGTAGTCTGGCTGCAGCATATCCATGATGTGCAATCCATCTTGACCGTTACTCGCAATCGCAGCTTCGTAGTTGTTCTTGATCAAATAGTCTCGCAGAATGCGTGAAATATCCTGTTCATCTTCAATAATGAGAACTTTGCGTTTAGATTCCATGGCTATCGCTCCAGTTCGAAAAAATATGAATGGCTCTGCTATGTATAAATAAGAATTAATCAAAGGTTGGTGTTAGCGTACTATGGTTAACTATACAGGTTTGTTGAAGAAGCGTCATGGGGGAGTTTGAAGACTTCAACGTTCGCGCAAAGGAAAAACCACCACCTGTCGGAGTGTGTATCGTAGATACATTTTCCGAGGAGATGGCGGCTTCTCTAACGATATTGCTAATTCATAACTTGTTAGTAATCTATTCGTGTCAGGTCATAATTCACGATCGATTTTCCCGTATAGTCCACTACAATAAAATGGGTTCTGTTATTGAGGAGCTCGTAGTTTGCATTACTATAGAAATCTCGTTCTGTTTCAGTGAAGGCTTTAATTACATTCAGATTGGTTGAATCCAATATGTTGATTTCGTAATCCTTTCCTTTTTTAACGGTGAACATGATACTTTGCTGATCCTTTGAAACCTCGATCAGTCGCATGAAACGGTTATAACCTGTAGCGATGGGTTTGTATGATTTGCTTGCCAGCAGTTTACCATCTGAAGCATACAGCTTTAATGAATTGTTTTTACCATCCATAAAGAGCAGACGATCCTGGAGTGTGTAGGTCTCCGTCCGTTCGCTTACATATGGAAGTTTTTTTGTCCATTTTAACTGCCCTTTAGGATTGTAGGCTTTGAGTGTTACCGCATTTTTGACAACGTTTTGAGTAACGAAAGTACCATCCCCTAGTACATTGACGGGAATGTATGATATTCCGTTCTTCACCGTTACGATTTTTTTTCCTGTAGCAAGATTTAAAATATATGTATTAGGGTCATCACTATAGGTTTTGGCAAATACATAATCACCTTCTATGCCAACGATGGAATACGGCAATGTATATTTTTTGGTTCTCCGGCCATTAGAATCATAGTGATATAAGGTGGCTTTATAATCTTTTGAATGCGAAGCGACATACAGACTTCCGTCCTTACCCGGATACATGTCACTCTCATAGGAATGATATGCAACATCTTTGTTGAAGGGTAGAGTACCCGTCCATGTTTTCTTACCGCTTGCTAAGTTCATGGCACTGACTTTGTTGTTCTTGTCGAACATGAAAATGTACCCGTCTTCTGAAGGGACAAAATCAAAATTTTCAAGGATAGACCATCGGAGAGTTCCCGATAAGGGATCTATATTTTCTAAATAACGTTTCCCTCCAACCATTTTATAACCAAGTAGGCTCTGATTACCTCGGGAATCCACAACGACCCCAGGGATTATATTCCAAGGAAGACTCCATTCCCCCTTGTCAATGTTGTACACCCATTCGGGCTCCGGAAGGTCTTTCGCCTCAGCGGAATTGCCTAGTACCAATAGTGGGCTAATCAGACTGGCAATAAGCAACGATTTAATAAACGTCCATTTCAACATGCAACAACTCCTCTAATATAGGTATTTTATACTATATCACATAAGGAACATTTTGGAATTATGTGTCGAATTAGCGCGTTCTATTTCTTGGACAATTGTAGAACCGCATACTTTTGGCGAAAATAAAGATGATATATTCTACCTCTATAGAAAATATCAATCTAAGAATAGAAACAATTAATCATCAACTGTGAAAGATGCATGCTACAATGACGAAAACATATAATCCGTAGTTGATAACTAGGATTTTTAAAGTTTTTATGAGAGTACTCTTTTTTTAATCTGGAACTTAATCACGAATGAACGATGAACGACTTATTGATCCTGTGTAATTATAGAGGGGGGTTAACATTGACAACCAACATAACTGTGGAGCTGGCGCATGAGAAAGATTATGCGGAGATTGTAGATGTGCTTGTGACGAGTTACACCGAATATGAAAGTGCGTTTAACGATAAGGAGCGCTGGGATAAGTATATTGGGGAAATTAGAGAATCACTTCATAACCCGTCTATTGCACAATTATGGGTAGCTCGAATAGAAGAAAGCATTGTGGGCACAGTCCAATTGTTTGAGACGGCTCAAAAAGCGTATGCCGGCTTCGAGTCGCCAATTGATTACCCGTTTATTCGCTTACTTGCTGTTCATCCAGACTGGCGGGGGCATGGTGTTGCGCGGGCATTGCTTGATCGTTGCGTCGAATCTTCCAAAGAGTTCAATCGTGATTATGTTTATCTGTATACAAGTCCTAGTATGCTTAATGCCGTAGCGTTGTATCGACGATTTGGTTTTGAAGAAGATCCGGACTACCATATTGGGAATGATGAGTTCGGTGCGATCTGCTTCAGATATCCTACACATGTTCAACAAGTGGAGAGTGTGTAAATATCTAGTTTGAGAAAGAATTCAACTGGAAAAATATCTAATTCTATCGTTAGAGTGAGCGCTATAACAATAGGAGAAGACGACACCTAGCCCTGCCCTTCTAAACTTTAGCTTATGTGATTAAGCCAGGTCTAGAGGAGTAAGGCTCCTTGGTGTGTCCGAAAATATGTTTCTTAACCACTTCATTCAAACGTGCTCTAGATCCATTGGTGGATGGGACTGCGATTCCCGATATTCCGCAGGTGACATCCCGAAGTGTGTACGGAAGACCCGATGAAAATAGGAATAGCTTGCAAATCCACAGGATTCAGCAATATGTTCCAATGTCATTTCACTGTATTTCATACGCTCCAGCGCAGCATTCAGACGAATTTCGATGGCATATTGAATCATAGTCTGACCATAGTGCTCCTTGAACAAACGTACTGCACGTGACAGGCTTAGTCCTGCGTATCGTGCTGCCTCTTCCAGTTTGAACGTTACGGTGGCATGCTCCTCGATGAAACGTTTCAGCTTCAAGGCCGAGGAGACGGCACGGTCGGTCTGAATGTTTTCTTTGATCGCTCGGTCAATGTATAAGCACAAGCCACGAAGGAGTGCATCGTTTAGCTCGGCATTTTCTTCTAGGGGGCCGCGCCGCTTCTCCAGTAGCATGTTTCGCCATAGACTAACCAATTTGTCATCTAAGCCGATGCGGCTGAGGGTAGGTCGTGCTGTTTGCCCCCACCATTGTTCAATCCAGCTTCCCTCGCAAAATAAATAATAATCCCCACTCGACAAACGTCCCTCTTTATGTGGCTCTTCTACGACAAGACGATAATCATCCCCAGGCTTAAGTAAGAGGAGATCCCCACTGGTCATGGTAAATTCCTCATCTTGGATATAGATCTTGCATGTACCTTCGGTCTGGAGGCGGAACAAAAAGCTCTGTAGGTTGCCCCTCATATTATGATTAAATGCTTTGTAATGGTAGGAGTAGTCGCAGATCAGTACTGTAGTTTCCATTGGATGTAATCCTCCTGTATGTAGGTGTAGCATGATGCTCAACAATACGATTCATTCACGGTCATACCGTATATTTCGTGATTGGAATTTAACATGGAAATTCATGTTAACCCACGTCAGAAAAATTTGATCAAATAGTTCATGGTTTGACGATATTGTATATGTTCATTCTAGCCTGTTTTGCGGTAGGATGAAACCAGATAGAGCAATGAAAGCAAATTCTAGAGCAGAGGTGTAGATATCATGGGAAAACGTAATATTGGATTGCAATTGTTCACACTCCGCGATGAGACTGCAGCAGATTTCCGTGGAACTTTGCGCAAAGTAGCTGAGCTTGGTTATGAAGGCGTGGAGTTTGCTGGATATGGAGATATTCCTGCCGAAGAAATGAAAGCGCTACTAGACGAACTAGGTTTGAAAGGATTCAGCAGCCACGTTTCACTGCATGCAATGCGTGAGAACCTACAACAACAAATCGATTACCTCAAAACGATTGGGGCTCAATATATGATCTGCCCTTACTTGATGCCAGAAGATCGTCCAGAGGACGCAGAAGGCTGGAAGAAACTGTTTGCTGAGCTTCAAGGATATGGGGAAGAGGTTACAAAACAAGGCTTGATCTTTGGTTACCACAACCATGATTTTGAATTCCACGGCCAAGTTGGCGATGAGAATGCCTTTGACGCGATGTTTACTCAAACGACACCAGAGTCCGTACAGGTTGAGATGGACGTATGCTGGGTTCAGTTTGCGGGACAAAATCCAATCGAGTATATTAATAAATATGCGGGACGTTTGCCGCTGCTTCACTTGAAGGATTTCAGCAAAGACGAACAGGGTCAGATGAAAACACTGGAACTGGGACAAGGTTCAGTTGATCTGCCAGCCGTGATTGAGGCAGCTACCAATGCAGGCGTAGAGTGGCTGATTGTAGAACAGGATGTATGTCAGAATCCACCTCTTGAAAGCGTAGCCAACAGCTACAACTGGCTGAAACAGAACTACTTGAACCAATTTTAATCAGAGCATTAAGCATTCATAACAGAAGATGCAAAGCTAATCTACTTGTCAAAGGAGACATTTGTACATGAGTAAAATTAAAGTTGCTGTATTCGGCTGTGGAGCCATTGCCGAGCGCAGACATATTCCAGAATACGCTGATAATGAACATGTTGAGCTTGTCGCTTTTGCCGATCCGATTGTGGAGCGTGCAGAGAAAATGGCTGAAACTTACGGTGGTAAGGCATACTCCAGCTATGAAGAATTGCTTGCTAACGAAACGGTTGACGCGGTAAGTGTATGTACACCGAACTACCTGCATGCTCCGATGGCTATTGCTGCGGCGAACGCTGGTAAGCATGTATTGGTAGAAAAACCGATGGCTGTATCTACTGAAGAAGGCGAGCAGATGATTGAAGCTGCTAAGAAAAATAACGTATTCCTTATGGTTGGACACAATCAACGTCTGATGCCTCCTCACGTGAAAGCGAAGGAAATTCTGGATTCCGGTAGACTGGGTAAAGTATTGAATTTCCGTACTTCCTTTGGTCACCCTGGACCAGAGGCTTGGAGTGTGGATGGCGCTGAAAGCTGGTTCTTCCGTAAAGAAGAAGCGATCATGGGTGCGATGGGCGACCTGGGCGTACACAAATCCGACTTTATCCGTTACTTGCTGAGTGATGAAGTATCCGAAGTGGCTGGATTCATCAGCACATTGCACAAAGAAGGTACGAAAGTAGACGATAACGCAACATGCCTGCTGCGCATGAAGAGCGGTGCAATCGGTACTTTGGTAGCTAGCTGGACGCAATATCGCGCAGGGGACAACAGTACTGTTCTATGGTGCGAGAATGGTGTGATGAAGATTGGTACAGTCGATGGTGACGAGGTTATCGTTGAACTGACGAATGGTACAGTTGAAACTTACAAAGTAGGCGCTATGGCTACGAATGAGAAGCAAGTACCAAGTGGTGTCATCGATGCATTCGTAGAATCTATTGTTACGAACACACCTCCAAGCATCTCTGGTGAAGAGGGCCTGCGTTCCCTACAAGTCATTCTGGCTGCCTTCGAATCGGAGAAAACAGGTCAGATCGTAAAACTGTAATACTGTAAATACGTTATAATAGCTGAAAAAAGAAAAAGGCATTCATGATCGTTTATCCCCTATATCATTTATGTCCTGAAATATATCGAAAAGGCTCACTTCCAGTAGATCTGGGAGTGAGCCTTTTCGTTTCAATAGATAATCTTTACAATGACACAACTACAGAGATGAAGGCTTCTCATCACTGCCAAGATCTAACCAATTCACTTCTTGAGTGGATAGGGAGATGCGTGATCCTTCGTCGCAGGACAGCAGTTCTGCCTGGTTTTGAGCGCCGATCAGCGCACACGTTGGGAAGGATTGATTCAAGACATACGCAAGGGCAATCTGAATTGGTGTTGTTTTCTTGGCTGCAGCCAGCTGTTCAGCTCTGTGCAGTCGTTCCCAGTTGCCATCGCTATAGAACACACGCACCAGATCTGCATTATCCCGTACTTCTGGTGTGAAGCGACCTGTGAAGAAACCACGAGCCTGGGAAGACCAGGACAGCAAAGGCAATTGTGTGCGTTCGTGCCAAGCCAGCGTCTCTGCATCTGCGGATACACAGCCTGCCCAAAACGGTTCATTTGCTTTGGCAAGACTGAGGTTCGGGCTGCTGAATGTAAATCCTTTCAGACCATGGGCTGCGGCATAGGCATTGGCTTCTTCTAAGCGTTGCCAAGTCCAGTTGGATGCACCAATCGCACCAATTTTGCCTGCTTCAATATGCTCGTTCAGCGCTTCAAGAATCACACCAACGGCAACATTCGGGTCATCGCGGTGCAAGGCATATAACTCGACATGAGGGGTCTGGAGTCGTTCCAGACTCGTCAGTAGGTCGCTGCGAATGGCATCAGGATTAACCCGTGGGCCGTCCTGGTTGTGGTGAGCACCCTTGGTCAGAATGACAATCTCATCACGATTGCCGCGCTCCTGCATGTAACGTCCAAGCACTTCTTCACTCTGTCCTCCGCAATAGATATGAGCCGTATCCACGGTGTTTCCACCGATGGACAGGAATGCATCCATATTCGCTGCAACTTTTTCATAGGCGTCATGTACAAAATAGTCCGTGCCTTTAATTAACCGGGAGATGCGTTTACCTGCACCATCAATCGTAATATATTCCATATTTACACACCGTCCTTATATATAGTTCGTGTTCTGGCTGAATCCCATATTTATACTGTGATGCCGTTAGGCATGCTTCGTAATCAAAAGCGAACTTTTTGAACAACCTCTTAAAGTGTGATTCGTGTACGTTCTTCTGCTGAGCGCAGACAAGCTTCGAGCACCTTCATGTTGGATACGGCATCGGCAGGCGCGAAGCGCAGTGCCTCACCATGAAGTACAGCACGTGCCATATCATCTCCCTGAAGGGAATAGTGATTCACTTGCGGAACAACAACCTCTCTACGATCTCCACCTGAAGTAACGTAGAAGTTAGATCCTGCATCTGGATTGCTTATATAAGCAGAAGGTACTTCAATTAGACCATCTGATCCGAGAACCTCCAGCGTATTACGGAATGCAGCCCACATGCTGCTGTCAAACGTAACACCAACTTGGCCATCGAACTCCAGCAATCCTGAAGCCATCATATCCACATGGTCATGTTCAGGAGAGAACAGGCCGATTACCGTTGCTGCAATAGGCTCTTGCCCTAAGATTAGACGTGCAGCACTGATGGAATAACAGCCGATATCATATAGAGCTCCGCCGCCCCATTCCCGTTTGAATCGAACGTTACCATCCGAACCGGAATTGTTGAATGAAAATGTACTGTGAATTCCGCGAACTGTACCAATTTCACCGCTAGCGATAATCTCTTTAATCTGATCATAACGAGGGTGATGGCGATACATGAGTGCTTCCGCAAGTTTTACCTTAGCATCCGCACATGCTTGAACCATTTCCTCGGCTTCCTTCGCAGTCAGCGCGAGTGGTTTCTCGCACAGAATGTGCTTGCCTGCTTCTGCGGCGCGAATTGTCCATTCCCGGTGCAGATGGTTTGGAAGGGGGATGTATACAGCATCGATGGAGTCATCAGCAAGTAATGCTTCATAACTGCCGTATGCTTGATCTATACCTAGTTGGTCGGCAGTCTGTTTCGCTTTTTCTTCATCCCGACTGGCAATGGCAGTGACTACGTTAAGCTCGGATTGTTGCAGACCCGGAATAACGGAGCGTACAGCAATGCTAGCGCTACCAAGAATGCCCCAACGCAATTTACGATCTGAATTCATAGTTGTATTCCTCCTGTATATGAATGTATATTGTGATTATATGAGATACATGAATGAATTAAAATGATAATATATTGATTATAGTTAACACAAAATTGTTAAGTAGGGAGAAACGGTTTATGTTAAGACAGACAACGCTGCTGACCCTTCAAAATATTCCTTATTTTTGTTATCCCGAGTCGATTGGACACTATACAGAACACATCCAACATAACGTTTGGCGTGAAGCAGGTGCGCTCAACAACTTCAACATTCACTACGTTGCCGCAGGCAAAGGATACGTTGAAGCAGACGGTGTCGTGCATGAGCTTCGAGCTGGACAGGCTGTCCTGTATTTTCCGCAGCAGCAGCAGCGATACTTCAGTAGCGAAGACGATCCATGGGATGTGCGTTGGGTTCATTTTTATGGTGATCGGTTGCATGATTATATGATTGAGCGAGGTCTGCACCGTAACCTGTTATGGACGCTGCGTCAGCAGGCCCCGTGGGAAGAAGCACATCTGGCACTGCTCACGGAAGCGGAACAGAATCGAATGCTGCGGCCAGCCCAGTTGTCCACGCTCACCTATGCAGTATTGGCTGAGTTCGTTCAGCATGCGGTTCCACTGAAAAACACACGTACAAGCAACGCCGAAAGCCGTGTGCTAGCCTTACTTCCACAGATGCAGCAGGAAGCTTGTCAGCCATTCTTGCTACAGGATTGGGCTGATCTGGCGGGAGTAAGCTCGTACTACTTTTGCAAATTGTTCAAGAGCGCTGTAGAGATGACACCGATGGAGTTTATTACACGTTCCCGGTTACAGATGGCGAAGCAATGGTTATTGGAGCGGCCAACAGCTAATATTGGACAGATTGCAGAAGAGGCGGGGTATCCGAATGCCAGTTATTTTAACCGTCAGTTTATGGCAAGAGAAGGCATGACACCTACAGATTACCGAGGCTTGTACCATAGTTAGAATGAAAGAGGTTGTTCAAAAAGTCCGTTTTTGAATACGAAGGATGTCTGGCAGCATCACAGCGTCGAATATAGAATTCAGCCGAAATTAGGGAGTGCTAGCTGGAGAAGATGAGAAGTTTGACACTACGTTTAATCAGGTCTATTATGGATAAATTAAATCCGTATATAATGAGGTGCCCTCATGAAATATTCAAAAGCTACGAACTATGCCTTGCATACGATGCTGCATCTTGTAATTACCGAGCCAGAGCAGTTGGTTAGCGTACATCAGCTCGCAGAGCTACAGAAGGTATCGCCTACTTATCTATCCAAAATCCTCACCAAACTGGTCAAAGCAGGTATGATCGAATCGACCTCGGGAGCGAATGGAGGTTACCGTCTGAGTCGTAAAAATCCAGACCCTTCTTTTCTTGAGATTATCCATGCAATTGAAGGAAAGGCTTCTTTGTTTGAATGTACACAGAACCATAACAGCAGTTGTTTGATCCAAAGGGTGATGGTGCATGCGGAGGAGCAGATGGAGGACTATCTGAATAATCGCAAAATGTCTGAGTTGGCTGCTGAGATGAAGGCATGGCATTCTTCCCACACAGAGAAGTAGAATCTGGACAAGATGGGTCGTTGATTACAAACCAATACAAGTCCTAACAAACAAGGTCTAAGCGTAAACAGATAAAGTGTGCTGTTGCTCTTGGACTTTTTTTGTAGGGAAGATAAGGTGTTTCAATACATACCTCAGATGGGTAATATTCAAACGTATGGTCTGTTGTTGTGCCTGGTAAGAACAGGATGGTACAATGAATTAGAGTTTTATTGCATACATAGCACGAAGTATTTACGAACATATCTTACATCTCTGGAGGAACAACACATGAGCCAATCAACCATCACTGGACTGGAACGACTGCTTGCACTGGAGAGCATTAGAAACACCAAAGCACGTTATTGCCGCTTTATTGATACAAAACAGTGGGACGCACTGGGCGGGGTTTTCGCTCCAGATGCTGTAGCCGATTTTAGCACAGAAGGTAACCCTATTCCTGTATTGAACGGCCGCGACACGATCGTACAAGTATTCCGTGATCTTGTCGATGTAGCGGTAACGGTGCATCACGTACATAGCGCCGAAGTAGAATTTGTATCCGAGAACGAAGCCAAAGTTATCTCTCCGATGGAGGATTGGGTAACTTTCCCTGAAGGTAATGAAAATACATCTTTTCACGGGTTCGGGCATTACCATGAGACATTTGTGAAGATCGACGGGGAATGGTACATTCAGCACACAAGTCTGAAACGCCTTCGTCTGGATATGTTTGAATAGGTTCAATATCTAACCTTCATTTGATTGTTCAATTGAATTAGGAAAATAAAGACGCCATGAGTGCATGATATGTACTTATGGCGTTTTGTTTTGTATGTTAATGTGCGATTACCTGCACCATTGCAAAAAGCCAGGTGAATTCCCATGTGGAATTCCCTGACTTAGGATGTCTTGTGCTGTAATCCTGCTCACCTGTGAACACGTTCTAGAATCAAGCTGTCGTTTTCTTGCGCGATTGCATCCGTAAGTACAACTGAGAGAATATAACCGCTGCAAGTGCAACAACTGTCATGCCCCAGAAAATAATGCTATATGCTGAGGACAGTGTCCATTGTTGCATAGCCGTCAAGGCAACACCCGTCACAGCTACGCTGAAGGCGCCGCTGAAGAACTGGCTTAATTGGAACAGCCCCATGCCTGCACCAACCTGATCCATCGTTAGATTGCCTGACAGTTCATTGGACACGCTGGTTGTCAGAGCGGAGAAGCCCACACTAAGCAAAATGTATACCGCCATGATGGCGTAAATGCTGCTATGTGCAAATAGGGCGAACAAGCCAGCGGCCGCCAACAACAACCACGGTGCAAATCGCAGCAAGAGTGTATTTCCATGTCGGTCAATCATGCGGCCAATTCGATTGGACAGCAGCATCGATACAACTGCACCCGGGAAGATAACTAATCCAGATTGAGCAGGAGTCAGTGCATATAAATGAGCCAGAATCTGCGGCAATAGGAACAAGGTCGAGAAGTTATTAATGTACGATACAATGCCTAGTGAGCTGAGAACCATATATTTTTTGTCACGGAACAGTGCAGGCTGTACGAATGGATCCACTGCACGGCGAATCCGTAACCAGAATAGCAATAATGCAACAACCCCAACGACAATGGTTATCCACTCTCTTGAGGTGAGGAATAACAGAATGCCTGTTGTCCCAATGGCAAGTAGAAGCGCACCGAGTAAGTCAAACGAACCTTTTTTCGGCATCTCACTTGGGAGCAGTCTGAAGAATACAGGGATTAGGAATAGAGATAGTCCAGTAACGATAAACAGATCATGCCAACCTAAAAACTGTGTGATGCTTCCGCCGATGACCGGCCCAAGTCCAAGACCAAGAGAGCTGGCAGACATAATAACAGCCATCGATTTACCACGGCGATCACTTGGGATATAGCGAGTAATAAGAACGATAGCCAGTCCCGGAATGGATGCCGCACCCATCGCTTGAATCAAACGCGCAACGAGTAGCACGATAAAGTGGTTACTGAAAAAACCGAGAACCGACGCAGCGCCGAGCAAGGTAAGTCCAGTTGTAAACAAGGTGCGAATCGGCACAAAATCCGATAGACGTGAGAATGTAATGGAAGAGATGGCAAAGACAATAGAGTAACCTGTAACAATCCAGGAAGAAGCAACGGATGAGAGCGTGAATTCGGCTGCGATCTTGGGCAATGCCAGATTGAACATCATCGTGTTCATCACGACGAGTACAACCGTGAAGCCAAGCAAGCTGACGAGTAACCTTTCTTGTAGTCCGGAGGTTTGTTCTCCGGATGATGCAGTGACCGTGCTGTTCATATAAAACCTCCTATAAATTAGTATTTCGCAACATTTCAGAAACTACATGTAACATTTGCAAAATGTGATATGATGTTAACCCCTGCCTAACCGCATGGGTACATTAACGTAATGAATAAATAAAGTTCGATTGGTATCGAACTTTAGAAATATATCATGAATCTGTGCTAAAATACAATGGATAGTCTGAAAAAAGGAGACTACAGTATGAAAATATTGCATCATCCTCAAGTGAAGGATATCGAGCTTTCTTCCGTGTTGTATGCCTTGAGTGATCCAACACGGCTTGGTATTGTCGCAGAGGCAGCGAGAAGTGGAGAACAGCCTTGTAGTCATTTCCATGCACCTGTTGTGAAATCGACCATGTCGCACCACATCCGAACGTTGAGAGAAGCGGGCGTAATTCGAGTTAGAGTACAGGGAACGCAGCATTTCCTGACCTTAAGATCGGAAGATCTGGAACAACGTTTCCCAGGGCTCTTAGAGCCTTTATTACAGGCAGCAGCTCAAACGAATAGCGACCACGCCTAGAATTTGTCCTTTCTTCAAGCTGAAGAGGGGGCATTTTTTATTGCATCTAATCAGGGCGTGTCTTCAATCTCGCTTAAGGGCATCCTGCACCGCGTTTTCACAAACTGCTGCGACATTCTGTGTCGTACCATGACCTCTATAATAACGGTGAACACACCAAAACTTATTGAAAAGAGGTTCACAAACGTTGGCAAAAACCAAAAGAGGACGCGTGCTGTGGAGTCTTCCATCCAGAGGACGCGGAACATGTCCGGTATGTAGCAGTACACGTATCAAATTGTTGTATTCCCAAACCAAGACAGATGGCACGATGTTGAAAGTATGCAAGAAATGTTCGAAAGCAGTACAGTCCAGAGTGGATCAGGTGACTGTATAACGCAGCGCAGCCTGTTCGATTGAACAGGCTCTGTTGGTGTACCAGACAGGATTGGAATTCAGCGGAATGCTCTTATAATAGAAGCAGTGAGCTTAAGTGAAAAGGAGGTGGGAAGATGAGCAATATGCATCGTATTCACTGGTTTGACGAGCAAATTCGGAGTGGGCGTTTTCCTAATAGTGGCTGGCTCGCAAGAGAGTTCGAAATTTCGCGTCGACAAGCGCAGCGGGATATTGAATATATGGCGATCTCCCTACGTGCTCCTTTGCTATATATGGCGAAGTACCGTGGATATTGTTACGAGGATCAGACTTATCGTCTGCCCCATTTATATATGACAGAGGAAGAGCAGCAAGTGTTAAAATATCTGGCACATCGTTATCGGCATTATGATTATGAGCAGGCAGAGTCAGTGAAACGTGTCGCACATCTGCTTGAGCGTTTTACGTTGGAGGAACAATCTATGGGAATAGGGAACTTCCCGTATTTGCAGCGCAACCGAAACAACTGCAATGGGTTGAATTGTTAACCCATGCCATAGCCGATTCATGCCGAGTACACATTCATTATAGGGATCATGCCGGAGAAAGGCAGCTTTCTTTGTGCCCTCTCAAATTGATCTCACAGTTTAATGCCGATTATGTGATTGCTTATGAAGCAGACCCTGTGCAGCAAATGAGCATTCGGTTGGAAGGCATCGTTCATATGTCAATCTCGGAGGAGAGGTTCGAATACAAGGCGGATGCTCTGCTTGGTGGGTGGGAAGAGCCATTGCCAGTCCGCAAACCGTTCGTAGCGAAGATTCGCTTGAAGGAAATACAACAACTTGAACTGTGGCATGGATATGCGATTCGGGATCGACAGGATCAGATTTATTTTATTGAATTTCATGATACCGACGCGTTCCTCCAGCATTTGTTCCGTAGCGAGTGGGAGGAGCTGTTGTCGCCAGGTTGGCTCAGGAGAAAGCTTCAGCAACGCGCAGAGCACTTATTGGATAGATTAGCGGTTCAGCGGGAAGCAAACGTGGAATAGACAGCGTAGAAAGGAGGTCGTGTCTTGGCTGAAGTCATATTAGATAAACTCATGATGAAACGGGAATCCAAATCGTATGTGGATAGCCTGCATGCCATATTGACTCATACGGGTCAGTTTCAAGGCTCAAAATATATGCTTGCTGGATACACTGGCATGGCTTTTAAACTGGCGGTGCATCAGAAGTTACTTCCTATGTCGGTAACAGCCTACGGACAGTGGGGAGAAGCGCATCGTCCTGGCATTGATAACTTGGGTACCTTCACCATCTGGGATGGTGGACGTACACGACATTCTACGTTCAGTTATTACCAACAGGATGCTGTGAATTGGGTGAAACGTAGTCTGGATGAAGGTAGAGGTGTGATCTACTGGATTCCTGAATTCGGTGTCATTCACGGTTATGATGACAATGACCGAATCTTCTATGTGCAGGATGGGTGGAGTGAGGAATCACAAATTGTATTGTATGACAATTTTGGGCTGAATTTCACTGGCTTCTGGTATTGTCAGATATTCGGAGATCAAGTCCACATTGCAGAACAGGAGATGGTGTTGGAATCCTTACGGATAGCGATAGAGGATTGGGATACTCCGTATCGTCTGCTGCCGGATCGTAATATTACTTCTGGTAAGCTGGCTTACGATGTGTGGGTGCAGGCGCTGCAACGTACAGATTATGATGCATCAGGAGCGGCTTATATTTTGGACGTCTATTGTCAGTCCCGCACTGAGATTCAGATGTATTTGCAGAATGTACGAGAATTATGGAACGAACTGGATCAGGCTCACGCATGTTATCACCAGATTGGCGTATTAATCCACGAGATGAAAGTGTGCATCGTTCAGCAAGAGGGTAGATGGATCTTACGCCAAGACACTACTAATGAACTGGCACAGCTATTATTGAAGGCGAAGAGGCTGGAGGAGCAAGCCATCGATTATTTTCGAATGATCTCATCCCAATACCCTGATCGTAAACGCTCTACAGTACCCAGATGGGGAGCCCATTCAGCCAGATAGGAGGGAGGTGGTAGCGATGGAATCAAGGGTCCTATTGAACGGATTAATAGATCATTCACAGCAACGGCACATATCAGATGATCAGAGACGGTCGCGGGTCAAAAGCTCATATTCGGATGTGTTATATCGAATTTTGAAGCATCAACGATGGAATGATTTCACTCATGATACGATTGCGGGAATGACAGCAAGTAGTTTTCGATTGGTGGTTGATCGGCGTCTAACCGCAGAGTCAATCTCGGCATACAATTGGATGGCAGAGAATTTTGTAGCTGCTGACTTCATAGGTGTAACGGCGAGCCAGGCGGCAGGTTTTTCGTTTGAACCCACCTTTCCGCTATATCAGAAGCAGGCGTTGCATGATATCAAGGCAAGTATTAACCGCGGCGTGGGAGCTATTGTGTGGCATAATCAATTTGTCATTGCTGCTGGGTATGATGATACCGAGCAAGTGATCTATATTTGTAATCGTGAGGGACAGGAGATGCTTCCCTTGCCATATCATTCTTTTGGACAAAATGAATCCCCATATTGGTATTATCAAGTACTAGAAGCTCATCAATCGGTCGATGTATGGGAAGTCTGCAAGGAATCGTTAATCCAGGCTGTCTACAAATGGGAAACCCATGATTACATGCTGCCACCCCAAGATTATGCCTGCGGAGCAGAAGCCTATACGACCATTGCTGCAGCGCTTCAGTCAGGAACGTATGACACCGTTGAGGCGGAAATTGTCCTACGCTATTACGCCAAGTCCAGACAGGATATCGCGTTATATGTTGCAGCGTTGGAGCATCTGTCGGTACATATGGATCGGGTCATTCGGGAGTATGCCTTGCTGGCTGATCATTACTCCAACATCGTTGAGGTGATAGATGACTCAGCCGCTTGGGATGCAAGAGAACCGCAAAGTGTACAAGAGGTAATTGAGCAGATTCAGCGGGCAGGGGTCAGAGAGCAAAAGGCAATTGATGCCATTAAACAGGCCTTCCCCGAAACGATTGGTAATCGTTTTGCGGATATTGGATTGAGATAAACAGATGCATAAAGCAAGAACAGATAGGCATAAGCGCCTATCTGTTTTTTTATTTTACACTCTACAGCCAATGTACATATTTAGTGCGTATTTCGCCCTTAAAAAGAAAAATAATACAAAAATTCGATTTTGGGGTAATCCAAAACGATCAGTATTCCGAATATTATAATAGATGGTCTTTTTTGGATGAACAATACTGAAGGACAACAGGGGGCGGGAGTATGGTGCAGAATCCGGAAACCATTCAGGAATGTATTGAAAAGGCGAGACAGCGACTCTATCAGATTGCGAATCAATACCCGGATCTATGGCATCCCGAGGTGATTCGCCAGTCTATGGTCTTGGATGAACTAATCAATGAATATAACCAGGCGACCCGTATGAAAAAAACATCGAGCACGCTTCCTCATCATGAGAAACGTTGTAAGAACAAACAGACAAGTAGGATGTGCAGTTCGCCCATTTAGGTCTAATCTGAATCTGGCTGGTTCGAACGCTGCCGTGGGACAAGCTTAAACCCTGAAGCTGTAATTCGAATAGGAAAGAAGCATCAAACGTCATCCCTTCCCGGTTCCATAAGGAGGAGCATGCCGGTGGAAAGAGAAAGCATACCTATTCATGAAAATAAATGTAAGCGATATCATTGTTGATTCAATATATAAGTTGAACTATATCTACACGATAATGGAAAGGACAGAAATAACCAGAAGAAGCGAAGCGTTCGCCTAAACAACCGTTCGTAAGTCTCATTGTTTCGATCAGGCTTGTACTAGTAGAATAATAGGTGGTAGACGTATGTTAACACGCAGATATCAAGGATGGCCTAGGGCCAATCTGATTGTATAAGAGAATGTAGATACTGCAAGAGAAGAGTACATAACAGATAGCGAAAGGCAGGAGAACAAGTGACTACAACAATTAGTGAAGCTGTTGAAGAGATGGTTGCGGAGATACATGAATGGTTCGATGAACAGGCGAAACGCACAGATCTGGACAGCATTGTGCAACGAACTACGTTGCAAGTGGGTATTTTCAACGATATTTTGCTAGATTATAAACCTGGGCGAACAACGATAGATAGTGCAGACCTGGACTTGGACGATAGCTTTACATCGAAGAATGCAGGCTTCTTCACCCCGGAAGAGGTACGTTCGGTGATTCAACCGCAGCTTGTGGAGGTGGTCAAAGGCAAGTTGGAGCAATGGGTACATACTCCGATGATTGATTACCATTTTACCTTTCGCGGGAAATTCCCAACAACCGAAGGCAAGCTGCACTTAACGTTGCTGGACTACCTCCATGAAGAGAAGAGACAGCAATTACTTGAACGTGTGTATTCCTATGTAGTCAATAAGGTGGAGAATGGTACATATCCCACGAAGCCACTGGAATCGTTCTTCTTAACACGGCATCTTCTTGACGTGAACTTGTTTCCTGAATTAGATGTAGCACGAACGATAGCGATCTATAATCGGATTCAGGAGTTGAATAAGAGCCGTCCGGAGGCACTCGCGGAGCATCGTATGAACATGATCCATGCTCTAACCGATTGGGCTGAGAATCAATTTTTGCCGAAATATTATGATATTCAAACTTCTACCTACCGTGCGAATGAGTATACGCTCAAGCCAGGTGCAGTTCTAGAGCAGCAGGAGACCTGGCAACTGGATGAAAATGAAAACCTAGAACAGCTCTCGCAACCGATTGATCTGCTGTTATATGGAGCGGTTATGATTCTTCGGTACGAACCGAGCTACAGTAAACCTAGAGGTCTTACCTTCATGGAGCTTGCTGTGCAATTGGGCAGTAAAAGAGCAATACGTATGATGGATGAAGGTAGTGGAACTTTTAATAAGGAAGAAATCTGTGTCAAAAATAAACAGGTTGAGTGCAAAGCAAACGATGTATATTCGCTCATCACCATCCACATACGCCAGGAAGAAGCATCTGCCTATGAACAAGCTCTTACATTTATTATTCACTTACTGAAACGGGGATTCCCGAAACATTATAAAATCAAATTGAAATCTAGTGATAAGCAATATTTACCGATCAAAGGACTTGCCAAGTCCGATACACATCGCTTCTTCGCTAATGCCCTGCAATATGCAGGTCTGCATTCGCTTCTTGAACAATATGCTCGTGTAGCCATCGAACAATTCGAATTCTATGCAGATACAGAAGGGGAAAAGAACTGTATGACGGGCAGCTACGCAACTTTTGGACTGGGACTCACGGATGAGCAGTGTTTTCCATTGGTAGCGTACTACATGAATCATGTAGATGATGAGCACCAGCTGGTGCAGGATAAATTCATCACTGCGTTTGCCGAGAAATATGGTGTAACTACCCACTCTGCACCTATATTAGTTGATTGTCTGCGCCGTGCTACGGATAGCTTAAAGCTGAAGATTCTTCCTGATCTGGAAAGTGAAGACAAGCTGGCTCTGCTTGTGCAGCAGATGAACGGTCTAAAGCCTTATGAGGTTGAGCATGTGCTGTATCCAATCTGGGGCAAGGTGGAGAAATTAGCCACACTGGCTCGTAAGGCGGATGGAAGACGCAAAGAGTTACTGCTTGAACTGTTGCAAGCTGCGGGGAAATAAACGGTTAAGCTTGCCAACCAAGGAGGATGAGAGAATGGAATCGTTACAGCGAAGCGTGTGGGAAGGTCTATCCGCTCTAGAGAAAGAGGAATGGATGCACACAATTGCTCGTCAGCTACCAGAGCAGATGAGATATGAAGGTCTACAGACATTTGAACGCTACGGTCAGCGAACAGAGACCGGTGTATTCGTCTGTGGTGGGCAACAGTTTGTATTTGTGCCAGGAGATCGGGTAACGCTTGGTTGGGATGGCTGGCAGGAGGGGATGAACGAAGAAACGTCTGCCGACATGCTTGAAACGGTGAGTGAGTATGGCGTAGAGGATGTAGACTCGTTTCTGAGCGATCAGATGTCGCCTGTAAGGGAGGTAGAGATTGCCCCGATGCTGGTAGAGTGCCGCACTCATTCCCTTGGCTGGACCGAAGTGACAGAAGAAGAGGCAGTAGAGCAGGATGATACTGATTTTGCAGCAGCGTTGGAGGGGTTCAGGCACGGTAAGCTGAACGAATACGAACAATACCAACAGTTTCGCTTAGTTCGCCAGGGTGAAGATATCCGGATCTTTTGGTTCAATGAGGATTTGGCTCTTGAGGATCTACTGGAGGAAGAAGCGGAAGCGGGGTTTGGTGTGCTAACTGAGGATGAGTGGGAGTATTTGTATGGAGGCGGATGCCGTACGTTATTTCCTTGGGGCGACAGCTTCGATTACACCTTAAAATTAAAACACTTTGGTGACTTACAGGAAGCGGACGACCCCATGGATGATTCCACTGAACCTCTAACTGCCTTAGTAGATCAGTCTGACAGACCTTATGATCTGGAGCTACCCAACTTTTTTGGCGTGCAATTTGTCGGTGATCCATATACGTACGAACTTACGCTGGATGACGATGGAGAGATGCAGCCAAAAGGTGGAGACGGTGGCTCCATGATCTGTGGAGGTATGGGGCCATTAGTGGGCTTTCTTCCCGCCGCTACCGTATTTTATCGTGATGCCAATGCGAGTGATCTGGACTGGGAGGATCTGATGGATTGTATGCACTACAGGAGAATGATCCGTTTAACAGAGGTTGCTGAGTCCTAGTCTGGCTCTAGATGGTGTAACAAGGCAGAATATACGTAGCACCAACTGTACCTAAAACCTAAATCTAAAACAGAAGCCATACCCGAGAAGGACATCATCCGTTCCTACGGGTATGGCTTTCTATGATTCTATTTCGAAAAGGATAGCCTTGTATCGAATATCAACCCAAGCTTATTTCAGCTTCTGCACAGAGACTGCCATTTGCTCCAGTTGAGCGTGAGTTAATTGGTTGTTCGGCGAGCTTACCGTTACATAACAATCATCCAGTTGGAAGGTCAGTAGATCGGTTTGATCAGGAGTATACCACTTGGCAGATACGCCATTTGGTAATTTAACCGTTTTGCCATCATAGCTGAATGAATAGTCTTTGGGTGATACTGTTACGTTCATGCGATTGAATACAAAGTTTACACCATCACCACCAGCGCCTAAACTCTTGAATGCATCTCCGGCAACCATATGCTGCGGCGCATACGCGGTTTTGAATCCGTCGAACTTCGCAAATGCCTTACGGATGTTATCTTGTTGTTGCTTGGTGTAATTCACATCTGCGAAGGCCGTGATGCCTTGATCATTGTTGCTGTTGGTTTTCTGAACAGAGACCGCAACTTGTTGCAACTGCGCTTGCGTCAGCTTGTGGTCTGGGGAGCTAATGGTAACGTAACGATCATCCAGTTGGAAAGTCAGCATACCGGTTTTGTCTGGAGTGTACCATTTAGCAGTAACTCCGTTGGACAGTTTCACATTTTTGCTAGAATAGCCGTCTGAATAATCTCTTGGTGAGATATCAACCTTCATATGATTGAATACAAAGCTGACACCGTCGCCACCAGCACCTACGCTTTTGAACGTGTCGCCTGTAGTCATTTGTTGTGGTGCATAAGCAGTCTCGAAACCGTCAAATTGGGCAAAGGCTTTTTGGATCGCTTCTTTTTGCGCTGAAGTATACGTTACATTGGTGAGAGCTGTTGGATTGTTAGTCGCTTGACCGATAATCACTTGTCCTTTTTGGCTGTCATATGATACGGGTACATGCAGTGCATCAGCCAGTGCGCGTACAGGCAGATACGTGGAATTGTTATATGTGATTGGAGCTAGTTTGTTACCATTGCCATCTGTAGGTGAGTAAGCGGCACCATCGACGTTGAAGCTGATTCCGTGGTTAAGATAGGCGGAGATTTTCTCCAATTGTGTACCTGCAAATACTCCCGTTGCACCAGTTAACGTCATTCCCAGTACCATCATCGTTGCTACGGATTTCTTCATGTTTTTTTTCATCATCTATCTCTCCTTAGAGTTAAAATTGGTTGGTATCTTGTGGGCTCGCTGTCCCTTATGGCTTTATATTAAACCTCGAACATATCCAGAATAATTCTGAATTATCTCCAACTTGTAAACATATGCGTCATGGTTAACGATGAGGGAAAGGTTATGATGATCTTAAAGAGAGAGCAAACAAAACGATGAACGAAAGGAAGAGGGGAATATGATCAACATGGATCTGAGGTATATAGCGTCACAGTATGTGATGGGGGAGATTATGAATTGCACAACGATGCAGCAAGGAACAAGTTCAACGGCCATGTTGCTGCAGACCACGTCAGGTAGCTATGTGTTGCGCCAGCTTAGGGATGAACGACAGGCTTTGGCCGAATATGAAGTGTACCAGGCACTGGCACCTGCAAAACTATCACCAAGCATCCAGTGTACAAAGGAAGGTCTATCTTATATTACCCTTGGGCATATGATTTATAATGTTCAGACTTATATTGATAAAGTAGTGCCACAGCACTCGCTAAGCCTGAATTATGTTGAGTTAGGTGAAGTGATTGCACGTTTCCATCAACGTATTATGCATCTGGATATGACGAGACTTGGTCAGGAGGATCGGTTTGCTCTAGCTTTATTATGGGAAGCGGTAAGTGGGAAGTGCTGGATTCATCATCAGAGATAATACGGCGATTGGCAGATCATGTGGAGGAGTGCAGCGTGTATCAATCGACGCATACGGCTGTAATACATGGGGACCTTGGACTGTGGAATGTGCTATTCACGGAGAGTGATATGTATATCATTGATGTCGGAGAAGTACGGAGTGGGAACCATCATTTTGATCTAGCAGCTATACTGTCTTCTACTTGTTCTTCCTCAATCACAGTGTGCGAGCTGGAGGAGCGAATGGTTCAATTGGAACGTGGATATCGCTCTGAAGGGCGCGACGTTAATCGGGTGATTCTATACGAACAGATCCATCTATGGGTTATTCGTGGATTGCTAGCCATTATAAGAGAGAAGGGAATCATTGCTCCAACAATTCCCTATGTCGAGCGGAATCTAGCGTTTCTCGGTAAATGTCAGATGGTAATGAGTTGAATTCAGAGTGGTAGAGAGAATCAATTGCTGGCTGAGAAAGATTTAGTTCACTAAATAAAGGATTAATCCACCTACGCCAAACACGATTGCAAAAACATATACATACGAAAGCCGGCTCAGATTTTGCTTGGTTTTGCGGTCATAATCCGGATTGCTAGTTTGATTCGCTTTCGAATTACCAATAACCAGCGTAGCAATTCCACCAAATAAAGCGATCGCAATAACTAAGATATAAGGCAACAACGTATGCTCGACCTCCCTTTTGAAATAATAGATATGAATCAGTACATATGTCGTTATACAAATAATACGTATGTTGCATAAGCCGCAATAACTAAACAGGCAGCCCCACCGATTCGAACGGAAAATCTATAAAGAGCAGAAGGTTCCGTAGCGTCAGAAGTTTTCCACTTTTCCGTGATAACCCACAGAACAGATGGAGCAATTAACATAAGTAATCCAACGAGACTGAAGATAATGGCAATAGTCAAAATCATTTGAAGGCGCCTTTCTGTTAATTTAATGAATTACAATAATTGGCGATTTACCATATGACATCATTGTATCATACAAAAAAAGGAAGGGGGAGTGCCCTTATCCTGGATTAATCATTGATTTTAGGAAAGAAAATTTCAAATTTAAAAGGTTGAATAATCCTTGTCCTGACGGGCTTTCGCGACTCTCTTTCATGGGGGTTGCGATTTTTTTTTGAATTTGGAGTGATCCGAATCTGCAATGCATACGTTACACCCTATGAACATGACGACAAGGAAAGAAATGATACCCAAAACGACACTAGGAGTGAATACATGATGAAGATGAAAATGAAGAAGTTTATCGCACCTGTACTTAGTTTGACACTGTTGATGCCAGGGATTGCAGGAGCCGCTCCCGCACCACAGACACCAATGACAATGATGAAAGCATCGGTGAATACACCTGCCGCTGACCTTAGAGCGAACCTGGATCACCTATTGTCTGAACACTTTGCACTCGCCGTAACCGCGATGGCCAAAGCCTATGATGGAGCAAAGGATGCCGATGCAGCATACAAAGCATTAGATCAGAATGCATTGGATATGCAGCCAGCGATCGCTTCCCTATATGGTGATGCTGGTGCGAAGGAATTCGAACGTATCTTCCGTGCACATAACAAATACACCGATGACCTGGTGAAGGCAACCAAAATGGGTAACCAAGCTGGCATCAAGCAAGCTCAAGCAAACATCAACGGTTTTGTGGATGAATTCTCTACATTCCTCAGTACAGCGACTGAAGGTAAATTGCCAAAGGCAGCAGCCAAACAGGCTTTGCAAGTTCATGAAGATCTCGTGCAAAAAGTATTTGATGAATACGTAGCTGGAGATTATAGCGATGCCTATAAAGCATATCGTGAAGGGTTCAAGGAGATGTTTGATGTAAGTAAAGCACTTTCCACTGCCATCACGACCCAAATGCCTGAGAAATTCAATAACACCAAAGCGGATACAAAAGCAGCTGATCTGAGATCTGCACTCAACCACTTGGCATCCGAACACTTTGCGCTCTCTGCTCTGCAAATGCAGGAAGAATACGATGGACGCACAGCAGCTTCCAACGCACTGGTTACATCTGAAGCTGGAAACACCGCTGATTTCAAAGCAGCCATTGCTTCCATTTACGGAAACGATGGTGCCAACGCGTTCGAGAAAATTTGGGTAACCAACCATGTTAATGCACAGAGTGATTATGTAAAAGCCGTTAAAAACAACGATGCGACGGCTCGTGCAGCCGTACAGAAACGTATTGATGGATTCACAACCGAGTTCGCATCATTCCTGGATTCTGCAACAGCCGGTAATCTGCCAAAAGCAGCAGCACAACAGGCTCTAACAACTCATGAAGATCAAGTGCAAAAAGTCCTCGACCAATATGCAGCAGGCAATTATGATGCTTCTTACACCACGAATCGTGAAGGCTTCAAAGTGATGTTCGGTGTAGGTCAAGCGTTGGGTAACGCGATTGTGACTCAATTCAACGATAAGTTCCAAGAGCCAGCAGCCCCAACAACGCCTGCACCAGCTCCAGATATGACAACGGTATGGATGCAAGTGAACAGCAAAATGCTGAAAATTAACGACAAAACAACCAATATGGATACAACTCCAGTACTTTGGAAAAACACAACCTACATTCCACTGCGTTTCCTGAGTGAAGGTATTGGTGCAACCGTGAAATGGGATAAAAAAGCACAGCAAGTCACGGTCATGGCTGGCAACGATACGCTCGAATTCTGGGTGAACAACAATGTGATGGAAGTTAATGGTGTGAAGAAAAACGTAGGGTCCACTGTATTTGTCAACAAAGATGGTCGTACGCAAGTACCACTGCGCTTCATTGCTGAGTTGCTGAACTGGGATGTGAAATGGGCACAAAAAGACGGTTCCATTACACTGACCAAATCCATGTAATTCTGAAAAGTGAATACAAGAACTTAGCTGGTAATCATCATCTAATATTATTGTGCTGCCCACTACATGCTGCTTTGGGATGTAGTGGGCAGCTTTGTTATATACCAATTTCGTTTCGATGATAAACTATGGAGTAGGATGGACATATTCAATGTGACCACGAATAAATCCAAATAAATTCAAATATTTGGTATAATCATCAAGTAATGACTTACATAACAGCTTGGATAGCCGATGTAGCCTACAATGATGTATGATCTATTTAGTATGAGCAAATTCAAAGGGGACAGTGGAATGAGTACATCTTCCAAACCGGAGCGTTCGGCGAGAAATGTGGACACGCGGTTATTTATTGCTTGGGCCGTTTCTGTCATTGCGACAGGAGGCAGTTTATATTTTAGTGAAATTAAGGGGTACATTCCTTGCGATCTGTGTTGGTTCCAGCGCATTTTCATGTATCCGCTAACGATTGTGCTCGGCATTGCTTACTTCAAGGACGATGTGGGCATTGCCAAATATGTACTGCCGCTTAGCTTTGTTGGTGGCGGAATATCGTTATATCACGTTACGATTCAGCGTATCTTCTCGGCTACGGGCAATGCCGTGGCTTGTGGTAAGGTTCCTTGTTACACCGATTATCTGAATTGGTTCGGCTTCATTACGATTCCATTGCTCGCTCTGATCGCCTTTATTATCATTATTGTAGCGCTATGGGGCATTGGCAAAGCATCCAAATCTTCTTTGTAAGTGTGTGTTCAAAAGGAACCTTTTGAACAACCTCTGTTAAGAAAGGGTAGATAGTTAATGAGCGGACGTTTTCTGAGGTGTATGTCTTTTATCATGTTAATTATACTGACCGCGGGTTGCTCTTATCAGGAGCAGAATGCATCGGGCGAGATGCCAGTCATGATCAAAGTACAGCTTATGGTTCCGGAACAGGCATCACCTAATGAGCCTGTGTCATTACAGCTGAAGCTTACACAGGGCGATGCACCAGTTAGCGATGCGGATCAAGTGCAGTTCCAGATCTGGAACAAACTTAATGAGCCTGCTCAGGTGTCACCTGAAGAAGGTTATATGACCGTTGAGAAGCTGGAGGAACAAGGGGCTTTGACGGCTAGCGAAGTGGAAGATGGCATCTACGAGGTAGAGTATACATTTGAAGAGCACGGCTCCTATGTAGTTCAAGCTCATGTAACACATGGGTCCATGCACAGTATGCCGAGAAAGAATGTTGAAGTGAAATAATGCGGGTGTAGCAGTCATTGGTTCAGGGCGCGAAATGTGTTTATACTATTTAATGATATTAATGAACTTAATAAAGTTGTAGGAAAAGAGGTTGTTATGGCAACAATTCATGATGTTGCACTCAGAGCAGGAGTGTCCGTAACTACCGTCTCGCGTGTATTAAATAACCGGGGTTATATCAGTCAGAAAACCCGGGATAAAGTGTATCAGACGATGAGTGAATTGAATTATCGCCCAAATGAGATTGCCCGTTCTCTTTTGCGTAAACAGTCCAATGTCATCGGTTTAATTATTCCTGATGTATCCCATCCGTTTTTTGGTGAGATGGCCAATTATATTGAGTATTATGCGTATCAGCATGGGTTCAAGATTATGCTATGTAACTCCCATATGGAGCCCTCCAAAGAGCGAGAGTATGTGGAAATGCTTAAAGGAAACCGGGTAGATGGCATTATTATGGGTAGCCATACACTTGAAGTAGACGAGTATATGAATCTGCATTCGCCTATTGTTACCTTTGACCGTCAGATTGGTACGGATATTCCGTTTATTTCCTCCGATAATTATCAGGGAGGGGTTATGGCTGCTGAATTACTTCTTGCAAAAGGCAGAAGGAAGGTGGCTCATATCTGCGGTAATCTAGGATTGCAGATGCTCTCCAATCGTAGAACAGCAGGATTTGTGGACAAGCTGGAGGCACACGGCATCAAACCAATCGCTACACATGAAACGAATCTGAACGTGTTCAGTCAGGAGCAATATACGGAATTGGTTGAACAATTACTGGTGGAGCATCCTGAAGTAGACGGTTTGTTTGTGACTAGTGACCTGATTGCAATTCATGCGCTAAAACAAATTATTGCTCGTGGGCGCAAAGTTCCAGAGGATATTTCTATCATTGGATATGATGACATTCGTGCGGCGAGTTATGTGCTGCCAGGCATTACGACGATTAGGCAACCTGTGGAACGCATGGCTGAACTTGCGGTGGAGCTGATTCGTCGTCAAATTGCAGAAGAAGAAATGACGATCGAGAACATTTTGCCAGTGACCCTGGTGGAGAGAGAGACGACCTGATCGGGTCGTTTTTTTATTTATGTCAAACGATTGACATGTCAAACCTTTGACATTATAATCAGTCCTGTAAGCGGTTTCTTTCATGCATACTCATAAACGGGGGGAATAACAGATGAGAAGAGAGCGGAAATGGGCGAAGTTATCCATATTATCACTAGTTATGGTGGTCATTCTTTCGGCATGTGGCGGTACACAATCAGGATCGGGAACAGATGCATCCAGTGGATCTGGTGACAACGTGAAGATTACGTTTTTGAATTCTAAGACAGAGATAAATAGCCAGCTAGAGCAGGCGGCAAAAGACTTTCAGACAGATAACCCTAACATTACGGTGGAGATTGTACCTGTAGGTAACGGACAGTCGCCATTCGAGAAAGCATCCGCTTTATACGCTTCCGGCAATCCAACAACGATGATGATGCTGGATACAGGGGATGTAGAGAAATTTAAGGACCGTGTTCTGGATCTTACCTCTGAAAAATGGATGAAGGATGCCGTTGAGAACAGCACAGCAGCAACGACATTTGATGGCAAAAACTATGCCTTTCCACTCTCCATTGAGGGATATGGTTTCATCTACAACCAGAAAGTGTTGGATGAGGCTGTAGGCGGCACATTTGACCCACAAACGGTACAAACAACTGCACAGCTTAATGAGCTGTTCCAGAAAATTGCAGCGACCGGCAAATCACCTCTCATTGTTTCACCAATGGATTGGTCGCTTGGAGCGCACTACCTTGCACTTGCTTATGGTGGACAGTCGCCGGATCGTGCCAAAGTCGATCAATTCATTCTTGATTTGAAAGCGGGTACAGTGGACTTGGCTTCCAATGCGGTCTTTAACGGCCTGATGGATACGTTTGATCTTATGAAAGCCAACAATATCGACAAAGCTTCTCCACTCTCCGGTACATATGAGCGTGGACCTGAAGTGTTAGGAAAAGGCGAGGTCGGTATCTGGTTCCAAGGGAACTGGGCATGGCCACAGATCGACAGCTTTGACACAGCAGACGGACAGTATGGCTTCTTGCCAGTGCCTGTGAGTAACAATCCAGACGATTTTGGCAATAAGCAAATCTCTGCAGCGGTATCCAAACGCATTTTGATCGACAAGGAAAAGAACACACCAGCACAGCAGGAAGCAGCGAAGAAATTCCTGGACTGGATCGTGTATGAGTCGAAAGGACAGGATTTCCTTGTGAATCAAGCGAGCATCATTCCGGCATTCAGCAATATTACACTGGAACCGGCTGACCCGCTTGGTAAGTCTATCAGTGACTACATCAAAGCTGGCAACATTGAGGAATCCATGAGCACACTACCAGCCGATCATTGGTCGAAACTGGGTGCTTCCATGCAGAAATATTTGGCTGACGTGATTGATCGTGATGCACTTGCCAAAGAAATTCAGAGCTACTGGACTAACGTGAAATAAATAGGAGCTTTTGGGCAGAGCAGAGAACGGTGTGATTTCTCTACCTCTTTGTCGCAGAGCACCTGATTGACACATAGAGAGTGGTTGGTATGCCTTGGACGATTCAGGTGAGGGGTGATCTATGCTCACTTGGATTCGTCTTAGGCCAACCAACGGTAAACATCTTGGGATAGAGTGGAGGATGACGATGCTGACCGAAAAAGGATTATGGGCTCGCTTGCGCACCCGGCTCATTTTTACCGGCCCGACGCTGTTTGCGTTTGGTACAGTCATGATTATTCCGTTCTTGTATGGGATATATCTGACGTTTACGAACTGGGACGGGATTGCTGTTGAGCAAAGTCTCGTGGGCTGGGATAACTATATCGGCGTGTTCAAGGACACGGTGTTCTGGAAATCATTTGTGATGACGCTGGAATACGTATTTATTACCGTGGTGCTGACCAATGCTGTTGCATTTCTGCTCGCTTATGCGGTAACTCGTGGAATTAAGGCACAGGGCTTATTCCGGGCGGGCTTCTTCCTACCTAATCTGGTCGGCGGAATTGTACTGGGCTTTATTTGGCAGTTTATTTTCAACCAGGTATTCGTATTTGCTGGACAAAAGATGAACCTTCCCCTGTTCCAAGCCTCCTGGTTGGCAGACCCGGACAAAGCTTTCTGGGCACTAGTGATCGTGACGGTATGGCAATATGCAGGTTATATGATGGTCATCTACATTGCAGGCTTGATGAATGTACCCAAAGACGTGATGGAGGCGGCCAGCATAGACGGGGCAAGTAACCGCAGGATGTTGGGACGTATCGTATTGCCACTCATGGTACCATCGTTCATCGTATGTATTTTCCTATCGCTCCAGCGTGGCTTTATGGTCTACGATCTCAACGTCTCGTTAACGAGCGGTGGACCATTCAAAAGCACGGAAATGGTATCCATGCATGTGTACGAGCAAGCATTCCTGGCACGGGATTACGGATTGGGTCAAGCAGAAGCGTTTGTACTGTTTATTCTTGTTGCCACCATTACATTGCTCCAGGTGTATTTCAGTAAGAAGTTGGAGGTGGAGGCATGATGGCTGGACAATCTCGTATGCTGGGCATGGCTAAATTATGTTCCTTAATCGTAGCGATGATAGTCTTCATTTTCCCATTTCTACTACTGATCTCGAATTCATTTAAGGCTAATCAGGCCATTACGTCAGATCCGCTGGGTCTACCCGCATCCTTCCAATGGGATAATTACGTGAGCGCTTTCGACAAAATGGGGTATATATCTGCATTCGGCAATTCATTGCTGATTACGGTGTTGGGTGTAGTACTGATTGCGTTGTTCGCAGCGATGACGGCTCATTATTTTGTACGGCACAATAGCAAGCTGAATCAATACCTGTTCTTCCTGATGGTTGCAGCGATGATTATTCCTTTTCAGGCAATTATGATTCCGCTCGTAAAAATCTATGGTTCCTTGAGCTTGCTTGATAACAAATGGTCGCTTATTTACATGTATATCGGTTTTGGTAGCCCACTTGCCGTATTTATCTATCATGGGTTTATCAAGAGCATTCCGCTGGAATTGGAAGAAGCGGCACTCATGGACGGGTGTGGACGAGTACAGACCTTCTTTCGCATCGTGTTACCGGTGTTACTGCCAACAAGTGTTACGATTGCGGTGCTAAATGTTCTGTGGATCTGGAATGACTTCCTGCTGCCTTCCTTGGTGCTAACTTCTTCCGAACAGCGGACATTGCCATTATCCACGTTCTATTTCTACGGTACCTACACCGTGGATTACGGCCCGCTGATGGCTGGACTTGTACTGACATTATTGCCTGTGTTGGTCGTATATCTGTTTGCACAGAAGTATATTATTCAAGGTGTAATGCAAGGCTCCATTAAATAAAAACCACTGCAGCACTGCCCTTTCGGAACAGGCATAAATAGACATCAACGTATATATAAATTGAACTTAACATTTACACGAGAACGGAGAGGACAGAAATAATCTGAAGAAGCGGAGCGTTCGCCTTTATCCCCGGATTTCCCTTTAGGAAAGAAGAATCAAAAAATCTGGGGATAACAGCGATCGGAAGATTGTTCTGTCATTGGAGTGGCAAGTGTAAATATTCTTTAGTTCAACTTATATAGATAGAGACAGGAGTGACATTTAAGATGGATAAAGAGCAGGGACGAGAAACGATACAGGAGCTTAACCATTCAACAACAGAAGTGAAATATACACGGGAACGGGCGAATACCTACATCAAGCAGCATCAACATGAGGTTGACCCAACCTACAGACTGGCATATCATCTCATGCCTCAGGTGGGTTGGATGAATGATCCCAACGGATTCATTTATTTCAATGGAGCGTATCATTTGTTCTATCAATTCTATCCTTACGCGCCGGTGTGGGGACCGATGCACTGGGGACATGCCGTGAGCTCCGACTTGGTCACATGGGAACATCAACCTGTAGCACTTGCACCTGATCAGACGTATGACATTGATGGCTGTTTCTCGGGGAGTGCGGTCATTAAGGACGGCAAGCTTGCGCTGATGTACACCGGTCATGTAGTTACCGGACCTAACAAGGATCATGATTATTATCAAACGCAAAATATCGCGGAATCTGACAATGGCATTGATTTTGTGAAAAGCACACATAACCCCGTCATTCCACTGGATCTGATTCCGGCACATACGAGTAAGAAGGATTTCCGTGATCCCAAAGTATTCGAACGAAACGGGACGTATTACTGTGTACTCGGATCAAATGATGCAGCAGGAAATGGACTTATACTACTGTACCGTTCAACAGACTTACAGCAATGGAGCTTCGTCAACGTGATGGCGCAAAGTGACGGAACCCTTGGCGATAATTGGGAATGTCCTGATCTGTTTGCCATGGGAGACAAAGATGTATTAATCATGTCCCCGCAACGGATGCCGGCTCAAGGAGACAATTATCGTAATTTGCACTCTACAGTTTACATGATGGGAACGTTGAATGAGGAGCAGGGTGTACTGGACTACGAACATTATTATCCGCTTGATTGCGGATTTGATTTTTATGCTCCGCAGACTACGGTTGACGCGCAGGGACGGCGAATATTGATCGCTTGGATGGAGACATGGGAGACGGACATTCCAACACAGAACGCACATCAGTGGGCTGGGGCGATGACGTTACCACGTGAGCTCATCCGCAAGGGAGACCGATTGACCTTCCAACCGCTGCCTGAGCTTAAACAATATCGTTTAGATGGTATGGAGTACAAAGATATTCGTTTGTTTGATGGAGAGCATGATCTAGCAATTAGCGGGGATCGTTATGAATTACATGCTGTATTTGAAGCAGAGCAGGCACAGCAATTCGGGTTGAAATTGCGTGCTGGCGAGAATGAGGAAACCATCATCTCTTATGATGTGGCTCAGAGCCGACTTTGTTTTGACCGAGAACGTGCGGGGAAAGGTCCTGGAGGTGAACGGGCTGTTGAGGTTGAACTGCGTGACGGGAAACTGGAACTTCAGATTTTTGTAGATGCCAGCTCGGTCGAAGTATTCATTCAGCAGGGGGAGCAGGTGATGACGGGGCGTATTTATCCTGATCCGAATTCAACCGGCATTAAGGCATTCTCTTCTGGAATCTGCACACTGACAGAGCTTCGTAAGTGGGATTTGCGTGTTTAATATTGAAGAAAAATGAAATAATAACCTTGACCTTGAAGTATACTTCAAGGTTTATTTTATATGTAATCCCAGGGATGATGGAGGAGAGGTTCATCTCAAAAGTATCAGAACTAAGCAAGAGACCGCATCAGTGCAAGAGTATACTCGTGTAAAAGGACGGTGAAGTTGAGATGAGCATGATGACGAGAGGAGAGCTAGCCAAGCGTACTGGACTCAGTATGGCGACTCTCCGGTATTATGAAGATAGCGGGGTGCTACCTGCACCGATCCGTGCATCGAATGGATACCGTAAATATTCAGAGGATTACGTGGTCAAAATTAAATTTATTAAGGATGCTCAAGCGTTGGGTTACTCCTTGAAAGATATAAAAGAAACGTTACACTTACTCAGCCAAGAGGATATGGACAGTGAGACACTGAGAGTGCTGGTTCGCGATCAAATTGCAGATATTCAAAAGCATATCAATAACTTAAAGGACATGCAGACGCTTCTAGCTTCATTGCTTTTAACGCCAGAATCCGAAATCCATACTTATATAGAATCTTTCCGCAATAACTCGGAGGAAGAGAACGATTCTCCCAAGCCGGAAGAATGACATGGATACCACTTCATTTAGATAGAAATATCGAAAAGAACCCCTTTGCCAACGTTCTGGAGAAGAGGTTCTATTGGTTTGCATTACAATACGATGCAGAGTTCATTCACATCAGACCCGCTTCCCGCAGAAAATGATGTACAATCTCGCGCTGATACTTGATCCGCACGGAGCGTTTCAAGCTCCAACATGTCTCCACAGTGACGGTGCGCGCCTGCAGAAGCCTTGCACCAGCTGTGCGTGCCGATCCTGGCAATTCATGCTGCTTCAGATTAAAGTGTCTGTTCTGGATCGCGATAGAGCGATTCATTTGTTTAATAATGCGTTTGCATACCGGAACGGCACGACTGCCTGGATTAGTGATCAGCGTTTGTCCAAGAACACGGGAACTGAGCTGGGATAACCCATTGGCTTCGTGCAGATCTAACCACCAATCGGGTTGATATTGACGGGCGAGATGAAAGACTGCTGAAGCTAGAGGGTGCCTGGCTTTACCTGAAATTCGGCGTGGAAAGGTGCGATTCAGATCTGGTTTGCCTCGGATCTTCTTCCGATATGCCTGTTGGTGCACCCGTGGAATGATGATGAGAAGCCCGCGCTGAATGATGCGGCGACCTGCAATACAATCATCCACGAACTGCTGTGCAGCAGCCATACTGGCTGTTTCATTGCCGTGAACTCCTGAGGTAATCAGCATTACCGGGCCAGGGTTCACTCCACGCACAACATAATAGGGGTAGCATGAACGCTGGATGAAGCAAGAATATGTTTATTGACAAGCATGAGGCTCACCTCCGTTACTACCATACGTCATGTCCTCCTTGTCTGTAACGGCATTTGAACAGCCTCCTTGGCTATCTATTGCAAAATGGGTAGATCACCAAAGACTCCATCCTTTCAAATACCAATTAATCCCTTCACAGGGAAGACATTTTTTTGCCACAATTCGGCATTTATGCCCCTGTTCAAGAGTGCGTCACAAGACAACAGGCTGTCTGTTCCTTTATAATTAAGAAAGTAATGTCATAAACGTTTACAACTTAAACTATTTAAAATTAAAATATTAAGCCGGGCATGTGCCTGACCAATGGAGATACAGAACGACCAATCCGGCAAGAGAGAAGGATGTCATGAAGAAAATTGCATGGGTCACCGATAGTACGAGTACACTGGATCCTGTTTTCGCTGAGCAAAATCATGTTTATATTGTACCGCTGCGTGTTGTATTTGGAGAGGAATGTTATCGGGAATCAGAAGATATATCACCGGAACTATTCTATGAAAAGCTGGAGACAGCATCCAAAGCGAGCAGCTCACAGCCGCCAATCGGCGAGTTCATTGAATTGTATGAGTCATTGAAGGATCAATACGATGAGATCATAACCATTCATTGTTCCACTGCGCTTAGTGGTACATTACACACATCGATGCAGGCCGCGGAAATAGCAGGTGTGAAGGTGACTGCAATTGATTCAATGGCAGGTGCATATCCTCATCGGGAGATGATCCTGCAAGGTCTGGAATGGCAGAAACAAGGCGCTAGTGCAGCTGAGATCAAAGCTAACATTGAACAAATGATTGAGAATATGTCCTTTTACCTCATTCCGGCCAGCCTTCAGAATCTTCATCGTAGTGGGCGAGTATCCGGAACGCAGCTTGTGTTGAGTCAACTGTTGAAGATTCATCTGCTGCTGCGATTTGAGGAAGGCAAAGTCGTGGTGAACGAGAAGATTCGTACATTCAGACGTGCGAAGCAGCGTATGCTGGATGTGCTGAAGGTGGATATGGAGAAAGTGAAGCATGTATGCATCATGCATGCCAACAATCCAGATGAAGCGGTGACGATCAAACAGCAGATTTCCGAATTGTTACCACGGCTTAAGACTGAGATTATGCCTTTTATCCCTGTAGTCGGTATTCATGCAGGCGCGGGCACGATTGGTCTATGCTGGTTCAGAAACGAGCACGTTTAGATTAGATTCTAGATAACATGTATTCCTAAGATCAGGTCAGAAATAATCATTAATTCATCCCATATACCGGTAGGAAGCCCTTGAGGTACAGCAGTAGTTGCGATGTAATGCTGGATCAAGAGGTATTCTGCCGGTTTTTTTGATGTTTGAGCAGTGATGGGGAGGTGTCAGCCCTAGGTATCCTTTCATTGCCAATTGAAACAAAATGTGAGGTAATAAAGATAAATGAACATGTTGGAGGGGAATGCTGTGTCAAGTCACCGATTGTTGCTTGTTGAAGATGATCGCTCAATTAGTGAGATGGTAGGGCCATATTTGGAAAAGGAGGGCTATGACGTTTCATATGCCTATGATGGTTATGAAGCTGAAGAGCAGTTCAAACAGGCTACGCAAGCATACGATCTCGTTATTCTAGACCTGATGTTGCCTCGCAAAAATGGCATGGAAGTGTTACAGACGATCCGCTCGGTCAGCTTGGTGCCCGTACTCATTTTATCGGCCAAGGATGGAGAGGTAGACAAGGCGCTAGGGCTAGGATTTGGCGCAGATGATTATTTAAGTAAACCCTTCTCACTAATTGAACTGACTGCTCGCATCAAAGCAGCAATCAGGCGTGCCAACTATACAGTACAACCTGCAGAAACCACCAACGCACCCGTGCAGCATGAACGTCTGGAGTTCGGAGGGTTGGTAATGAACATGGACACCTATGAGGTGGAACGAGAGGGCGCTGCAATTCGATTGACCTCTAAAGAATTTGGTATTTTGAAATTGTTAGTGACCCATCCTGGCAAAGTGTTCACGAAGGCTCAGATCTATGCTGCGGTATGGAATGATCAGTACTATGGGGACGAGAACATTATTAACGTACATATGCGCCGTCTACGCGAGAAGATTGAACTGGATCCTTCAGCGCCTCAATACATTAAGACGTTGTGGGGAATTGGATATAAGCTGGAGGTGGATCAGACATGATGCTCGTCCTTTTGGGCATTTCTACGGGAGGATTAGCAATTGTTGTCGCGATCTTAGCTATCAAATTGGCCGGGCGTAGTCAGCAATTGAACTATATTCATCTTAAACTGGAGCATATATTGGATCAGGGGACATACGAGCGCCTGTTGGTGTTCAGCAACGATGCTCCAATTCAGCAGCTTCTCCGTGATATAAATCAAGTTCTAGATTACGCCCACCTAACTGGGGCGCGTTATGCTAATCAGGAGAAAGAGATGCGTAATATGCTGTCCAACATCTCACATGATCTGAAAACACCGCTAACCGTTGTACTTGGATATAGTGAGACACTACTACATAGCCCAACATTGACGCAGCAAGAGCGAGAGGCCATGATCGGCAAAATCCATGATAAAGCCCAAGAGGTGCTGCGTTTGATCCACTCCTTCTTCGATCTGGCGAAGCTGGAGTCTGGTGATATGGAGCTGCCCATGACGCGGGTCAATCTAAGTGAGCTATGTCGACTGAAGATGATTTCTTTTTATGAGATGTTAACTGGACTTGGTTTGGAAGTAAAACTGGACATCCCTGAAGGGAATATCTTCGTGCAAGCGAATGAGGAGGCACTCGACCGTGTGCTGAACAATCTCATAACCAATGCCATGAAGTACGGCGCAGACGGCAAAATGTTAGGACTTTCCCTTCGGCATAATGAGAAAGATGGTGTACTGCTGGAAGTATGGGATCAAGGCAAAGGCATTCCCGAAAGTGAGCACAGCCGCGTGTTTGAGCGAATGTATACGCTGGAGGACTCTCGCAATCGACAGTATCAGGGGAGCGGTCTAGGTCTCACCATTACCAAAAGGCTGGTTGAACGCATGGGAGGCAACATTGAATTACGGAGTATTCCTAACCACCGAACGGTATTTTCAATCTCTTTAAATCCTTGTTAGAAGAAAAATTTCTAAAATAAACCAGGATTAAGGTTTTTGTAAGAAATGATTAATAGAAAAGAAGACATTTCTCTTTACAATACAGATATCAGAACCCGGTAGTGATTGTTCAGTTCTTGAACACCACAAAAGGGATCGTAAAGGAGAACAAGAGATATGACTTATATTGCACGTACGATAGGTGTGTCCAAGACATATGAGGGAATAGAAGTGGTGTCCGACGTTAACATGAATATTAAGCAAGGGGAAATATACGGTTTCTTAGGGCCGAACGGTGCGGGCAAAACGACGATCATGAAAATGCTGACGAACCTGGTGAAGCCAACCTTTGGCGAGATCGAATTGTTTGGAGAAAAGTTAACGCCCACCTCCTACGAAGTGTTGAAACGGATGGGAAGTATTATCGAATACCCCTTTTTCTACGATAAATTGTCGGCTAGGGATAACTTGGAGCTGCATTGTGAATATATGGGCTTCCACAACAAGAAAGTGATCAACGAGATGATAGAAAAGGTGGGACTTAAGGATACCGGAAAAAAACCAGTCCGTGACTTCTCACTTGGGATGAAGCAAAGACTCGGTATTGCCAGGGCACTCATTACAACCCCTGAACTGCTCATTCTGGATGAACCGATCAATGGGCTTGATCCTGTAGGGATTAAGGAGATGCGAGATCTATTCAAACGTCTCAGTACGGAATATCGAATTACCTTATTGATCTCAAGCCATATTCTTGGGGAGATTGAGCAGATTGCCGATACGGTAGGCGTCATTCGCGGAGGAAGGCTAGTGGAGGAAGTATCGATGGAGAGTATCCGAGGCCGACACAGCGAGTATGTGGAGTTACAGGCTGTGGATATTCGCAAAGCAACGTATGTCATTGAACATCAGCTTGGGCTCCAAAACTTCAAGCTGGTAGATGAGCAGACAGTACGGATCTATGATACAGGTCTTGTTCCTTCGCAGTTAACCAGCCAGCTAATCGAGCATGGCGTACAGATTGAATCCATCTTCAAACGATCACATTCATTAGAAGAACACTTCCTGAATCTCGTGAAGGGAGATGGGGACGTTGCTTAAGCTCATAGAACTGGAGATGCGGAAACACCATTTTTCTAGAAATCTGATTGCAGCGGGCGTTGCCAACATTGTTATTCTGGGATTCCTAGTCATGATTGGTGTACTCGACCGGGGGGCGGAGGATTATGCTTACTCGAATTATTCCGTATCCTTTATGCTCATTGATGTATGCGCGCGAGCGACCTTTATCGTATTTGCCGGGGCGCTGTTAGCGAAGTTCATTATCCAAGAGTATCGAAATAAAACAATGAATGTGATGTTCACCTATCCGATCAAACGCCATAAAATTATCGCTGCCAAATTGATTATCATATTCGGATTTACCTTCTGTATGATCATGTTCACCAATCTATTGATGGGTGCAATCCTACTGACAGTGAATCACTACTATCCTTTTATCGCAGATGTATTAACTGTGAATGAAGCATGGAGATTGTTATTGAAGTACAGTATTAGTTCGCTGTCCGCAGCGGCTATGGCGCTTATTCCATTATACTTCGGGATGCGTAAGAAGTCGGTTACAGCCACGCTGGTCGCTTCAATTATCCTAGTGTTTATTGTCTGTTCAGGAGGTGGTGGGCCTTCCATGACAGTGAACTCCATTATTATTATCCCTATAACCTTGGGGCAATTGGTATATGGATTGCATCGTTGTCATTGCTTCGTCTAGAGACAAAAGACGTGAGCTGAAATCCTGCTCAAAAGCATACCCGGTATGGCTTCAGATGCCATTGACATCCGCTCGTACAAGGGATAGGATAATGTCAACTGAGACATGAAGGAGAATGCAACTACCATGACGATTCCAAAAACTTTGACGATAGCTGGTTCAGACACAAGCGGCGGTGCAGGAATTCAAGCCGATTTGAAAACTTTTCAGGAGCTAGGTGTGTACGGGATGACCGTATTGACCACTGTAGTGGCAATGGAGCCTGAAACGTGGGATCACCAGGTATTTCCTGTTGAATTAAATGTAGTGGAAGCACAACTTCGTACGGTTCTAGACGGTATCGGATTTGATGCCATGAAGACGGGCATGCTGGGTTCTGTAGACATTATTGAGCTTGTGGCGAAACATATTCGTCGTAGCGGGCTTCCACAGATTGTTATCGACCCGGTAATGGTCTGCAAAGGAACGGATGAAGTGCTGCAGCCTGAAAATACAGAAGCGATGATTGAGTTTTTGCTGCCAGGCGCAGATCTCGTTACTCCGAATCTGTTTGAAGCTTCACAACTCGCGAAAAGTGGCCCAATTCGTTCGAAGGAACAGATGGAAGCTGCTGCATCCATTATTCATGACCAAGGGGCGAAACATGTCCTGATCAAAGATCGTGGTGTAATCAATCCGGGTAAAGCGATGGATCTTCTCTATGACGGTAAAAACTATGAATGGTATGAAGCTGATGTTGTTGGCTCTGGTTACACGCATGGGGCAGGATGCACAACCTCTGCAGCGATTACCGCAGGTTTGGCGCGCGGTCTGACCGTGAAAGAGGCTGTTCGTGAAGGGAAAGCCTTTATTACCAAAGCGATTGCGGGTGGATTCCCACTGAATCGTTTTGTTGGCCCGACACTGCATGCGGCACACCGCCTGGAGCATCAACGTTAATTCGCGACAGGTGCGATTCATGCCAGAGACGATAAGTCTTTAAATTTCATGGTGGTTGTCAATGAGCGGTGAAAGGCTCATTGATGGCCACCTTTTTGTGTTATTTTTTAAAAATAGTAACATTTGGTATGGGTTAGGCGTATATATCATGGCACAAACAGCCTTTAAGAGGAAGTTGGACACATGAACGACACACCGAATCGTTATGTTATTATCAGAAATTAAAAAGGAGAGTCGGCCATGGTCAGAACAGTGCTTCTGGTGGAAGACGAAAGCCGCATTCGTGAGATTGTGGCCGATTATTTTATAAAAGAACAATGGAATGTCCTAGAAGCCGAGCACGGATTCGAGGCACTTGAACAGTTAGAACAGCATGAAGTGGATTTGGTTATTCTAGATGTGCTGATGCCGGAGATGGATGGATGGACACTTTGTGGTCATATTCGATCTCAATCGACCGTACCTATTATCATGCTGACTGCGCGATCGGAGGATGATGACAAGATTCACGGTTTCCAGCTGGGCGTGGATGATTATGTAACCAAACCGTTCAGTCCTCGTGTACTTGTGGCTCGTGCAGAGACATTAATGAAAAGGGTCGAAGGTGCCGTTAGTAAAGATCAGAGCGTCATTCGCTTTGGACACGTAACATTGGATCCTTGGGGGAGAAGGCTTGAGCGAAACGGGGTAGAGATTGAATTGGCACCGAAAGAATATGAACTATTACTCTACCTAACTCGAAATCAGGGGCTTGTGTTATCCCGTGATGCAATACTAAACCGTGTATGGGGCTATGATTTTGATGGGGATTCACGGGTGGTTGATACACATATTAAGAAACTTCGTAGCAAGCTTGGTGAAGAAGCCAAATGTATCCGAACGGTAATTGGTACCGGCTATCGATTTGAGGCTGAGGCATGAGACGTACGGGTGTAACGATGAAGCTGTTTCTGGTGATGGCGGGGTTCTTGCTCCTACTGTACGGAACCACGGTGATTGCTCAGCTCGTATGGTTCCCGGATTTCTACCAACACCAGAAGATTACCAGCATTAAGAAAAAATTGTCGAGATTTGAACAACAGTATTCCACAGGGCATTGGAATGATATACAACTGGCGAAGGAAACCGGCAAATTCATGCGTCAGAACCAGTCTCATCTGGTCATCCTGACCAACACTGGCAAGTTAGTAAATGACCCATTTCACATTACGTTGCTGCAAGAGGATGGTTCTGAGGTCGAGGTGTCGCTGTCCCTTTTTATCAACAGTGAAAATGCGGGCTGGATTGCTTCCCACCTGAAGTATGGACAGCAATTAACCGTAACGGGATCAGCTAATGGATTGCATGAACCGATGATCTATCCTTTCAAGATCAAAGACAACAACACTTCGGTATGGGGTACAGGGAGCTTCGAAGAATTGAATGAACCTGTGCAGGAGTGGTCTGGCATATTGACGAAGGTCGTTCTTCCCAACCTGGGGACATGGAGTCAGCGACAAGGTTTGCTTGTGCAAGCATTGGATAGTTTCTTCCCCCTATCATCAGAGAATCAGCTTAGTCTGAAGAATGGGAAGATGTTAAATCAGGAATGGACGGATAGCTGGAGTGGAGTACGAAATGTAATCGCCATAGCTCCGGTTCGTAATGCTGAATCAGGGGAACAGCAGCTCATTTTCTCGCTGACATCTCTGCAGGAGATGCGTGAAGCCAATGAAGCGACAAGGTTATTCTATGGGTATTTCGGAATTGCTGCATTTGTACTCATCCTGTTCCTGGCGCTGCTACTGTCGCGTATTGTTACGAAGCCTTTATTGGCACTGAATCATGTTGCGAAGAAGATGTCAACGTTAGACTTCACTGTAAAATCACCCATTCGGCGTAATGATGAGATCGGTAGTTTGTCTGAAAGTCTGAATGCTCTATCAACGACACTTGGACAGACGCTGGAGGAACTAAGGCAGGCGAACAGTCAGATGCGCACAGATATGGAGATGAAGCAGCGAATTGAGAAGCGACAGCGTGAATTTTTCGCAGATGCTTCCCATGAACTCAAAACGCCAATCAGTATTATTAAAGGATATTCTGAAGGGCTGAGAGATGGTGTAAGTGAGAACAAACGTGAACGATACATCGAGATTATTGCAGACGAAGCTGTAAAAATGGAAACGATGGTTGAAGAGATGTTGGATCTTGTTCGGCTAGAATCGCAAGCTATTAAGTTGAATACCGATGCAGTAGCTCTCGGAGATATGATAGAAGATATTGCTGGACGTCTAAGTCCACAATTGAAGGGAAAAGAATTACATGTCGTGTTGGTCTCTACAACAGAGCAGACGGTTGAGGGAGATCGAAGTAAGCTGGAGCAAGTGATCTACAATATGCTGATGAACGCGATCCGCCATGCTGTACCGCAATCAGATATCTTGATTGAGATCAGCCGATTGGAAGGGCAGGTTCGGATCTCCATTGAGAACAAAGGTGAAGGGATATCGGAACCTGAACGTCAGAATATATGGGAACGATTCTACCGGGTAGAACGTTCGCGTAATCGCAAAATGGGGGGAACCGGGCTGGGCCTGGCCATTGCGAAGCAGATTCTAGATCTACATGGATGTCGTTATGGTGTTGAAAACACACCAGACGGAGTCCGCTTTTACATTATTTTTCCTAATGCTTAGTTAGAAAGGGAGTTAAGTCTTATGAAATCTTTGCCATCTATTTTAACCTTGGGTAATTTAACTTCGGGTATGCTGGCAGTCATTATGGCAATTCATGGGGAGTTTGCACTTGCTGTAACGCTGATTTGGGTTGCGATGTTCTTTGATTTGTTTGATGGTTATGCTGCTCGTAAATTGCACTGTGAAGGGGAATTTGGTAAAGCACTGGACTCCCTTGCTGATGTGATCTCATTCGGTACAGCTCCAATATTGATTCTGTATCTGAATGTTATGAACGGAGGAAGTATTTTGGGGATGGCACTTACAGCTCTGTTTCCGATCTGTGGTGCTCTCCGACTGGCACGCTACAACTGCCAGAAGACAGCGAGTCATGGTTTTGTCGGTATGCCGATCACATTTGCGGGCGGTCTGATGTCCTTTTTCGCTCTATGGAGTCCTTATTTTACTCTTGGTGTAGCCTATCTCGTCATCGTAGTGTTATCTGGTCTAATGGTTAGCCAAATTCGATTCCCTTCTCTCAAACAGGTGTTGACCCTCAAGAGAAGGATATCGTGGAGCCGAAATAAGGAGCGAGTCAGTGATGGAATTTGCAAAAGAATTTATTGGTCAGTACGGCTATTTCGCAATCTATGGACTACTGGCTCTGGGTGTAATCGGTATGCCTATTCCGGACGAGGTGATGATGACATTTGTCGGTTATCTTGCCTCGATCTCGGTTTTGAATTATTCAGTAAGTATTGTTGTCAGTTTTGGTGGTGCGTTCACCGGTGGACTACTCAGTTATATGATTGGTAAGAAGGCCGGAAGGCCGCTAGTCGTGAAATACGGTAAATGGGTGGGGGTAAACGCCAAACGGCTGGGAAGGGTAGAATCCTGGTTTATGAAGTATGGGTACTGGTCGATCATTCTAGGCTACTTCATTCCCGGGATTCGTCACCTGATGTGCTGCTTCTCAGGAATCAGTCGTATGGCTATGGGGAGATATATCCTCTTCTCCGGCATCGGTGCATTTCTGTGGTGCGTCGTGTTCATATCGATTGGATTCTATGTTGGTGTGTTGACTTAAAATCGGACAGCCTGTCGGCACGATGGGCAAGCTAAGCTAAAGACCTTTTGTGTGCGAAGGGGTCTTTTTTTGTTTTTTTAAATACAATTGATCAATAAACTGAAAACTAAAGCAAACCCATTATAATGAATATGTATTTGGTTTATAATAAACATATAAACATAAGTATATGTAGAAGGACTTTTGGGTACTTTCAAAAAAGCAAAAGATTATCAGTATAAACTACCATATAAAAGTGGGGAATTTAAGGGGGCTTCATATGAGGAAATTATCGGATGTACTAAAGGGTACAGAAAGTTCTTCTAGGTTCTTTATGTCCGGTACGTTTATGGAGAAGCAACCTGATACCAAACCAAGAGATAGACAACAACGTGAAATGCTTATAATGACCGATATTAAAATAATCTCGAATAGACTGGGAAAGTCAAAGCTTATGAGAGACGGCAAGCTCATAAGAGTAGGTGATCAAGTTGAGAAATTTAGAATATCTGTATGAGGCTACAAAAGCAACTCATGATCTGTTTGAACGTAGATTAAAGATAGTAGCTATTCTAACAAAAATGATTGAAGAAGAGCATGGTACCGTTCCCGTAATAGTAGGTGGATCAGCTGTAGCTATCTATTCTCAAGGGCTGTATGCCACAAATGACACTGATTTAATTTTGTTGTCGTATGTTGATGTACAACCATACATGTTAGAATTGAAATTTAATAAATTTGGTAAAGATTATTACAATAATGATCTTGATGTTCTCGTAGAATTTCCTTCAGGAAATTTAGCTGGTAGTCCAGAAAAAATAACAGTTCATGAAGTATGGGAAAACTATCCTGTCTATATTCTAGGTGTTGAAGATCTTATATTAGATCGAATCAATTCTCATGTTTCTACTAATGATACGGGTTCCAAAGAATGGGCACTTAGGTTGATGGGAGCTTTATACGATAGCATTGACTGGTCATATATTCATAAGTTTGCTCATGAACAAGAAGTTCTTCAGACGCTAGAGAAATTTCAAAGAACAGTTAAACGTTATAGGCGAAACCTTGATAAATTATTCTAAATAATGATGTATTTCTTTGATAAAGTTTTTTATAAAATTGAAAATAAAAAACACGCTCAAACCTTAACTTGTAATTAAGGAGAGCGTGTTTTTTAATTGTTATTAATAAATGACAGCTTAAATTAATTAAAATGTAAACTTAAGCAACCTTGCTGTTCCCAGCGTATGTGGTGCCCCGATCAAGACTCAATCGTTTATCCAGAAATATTGGGATCTTGAATCTCCTGTTCAATCCGGCGTTCGCCCTTTTTGCGACTAAACGTGATTTTGAGCAGTGGTGGCGTCACCAAGGTCGTAATAATAACCATAATTACAACACTGGTGAAATACTTGGAATCCAGCAGCCCAGAAGCAAGCCCTGTTGAAGCAATAATAAGTGCAACTTCTCCCCGAGATATCATACCTGAACCTATAGCTAGGGACGACTTGCGATCAAACCCAGTGAGCAGAGCACCAGCTCCACCGCCGAGCAGCTTCGTTACAATGGCGATCAAACTGATTACGACAATAAACCCAATTTGGGAGCCAACTCCGTCAAATTGTACATTCAGCCCAATACTCACGAAGAATACAGGAACAAAAATACCGTAAGCAATCGGTTCTAGCTTGGTCTCCACTTCATGCTTGAAGCTTGTTTGGGAAATAGCGATTCCAGCAGCGAATGCACCGATGATACCAGCAACGCCCATCCATTCTGCAAAGTAGGAGAATCCGAAACAGATGATTAGCCCTGCTGTAATGACGGTTTCGGTTACCTTGAGCGGTTCCATCCACTTCATAATTCGTGGAACCAGGAACCATCCGGCAGCGATGATCATTACGAAGAACAATAACTTCTTACCAATAAGTAGACCAATTGAAATGTCCCCCGCACCTGTTCCAAGCAAGCTCATCATGACAGCCAATAACACAACAACCAGTACATCATCTACAACAGCTGCTCCCAGAATCGTCGTTCCTTCACGTGAACTGAGCTGATTCATGTCCTTCAACGTTTGCACCGAAATACTCACCGAGGTAGCACAGAACAGAAGTCCGAAGAACAGAGCATGGGTCTGGGACATGCCAAAACCAACAGCCGCTCCATAACCACCGATAAAAGGAAGGATTACTCCACCTACAGCAACTGCAAATGCCGACTTCCAATTTTTCTTCAATTGATCTAGATCCGTCTCCAAGCCTGCGATGAACATCAATAATAGTACTCCGATCTCGGCCATATAGTGGATGAAATCGGATTTGGGTACCCAGTTCAGCAGAGCAGGTCCAAGGATAACACCGACGATTAATTTCCCGAGCACCGATGGTTGACCTAGCCTTACGGATATGTGACCCGCGAGTTTGGTGAAAATTAGAATCAAAGCAAGAGATAAAATAAATTCCATACATGTACTCCTCTCCGACAATAGCATTTATAGGTTGCCTCACCAAGGCGGCTTCATACCAGCGTATAAACAAAAAAATGGCATGTTAGGGCAGTGATAACCGCACCCTGACATGCCATTAGAAGACAAGAAGGGGCCTTGGTGACAGGCTCCTCCTTGTTAAACGCGTATGTGATTAATAACATTAATTATAACAGGATTACAGTCTACGGTAAACAAGCAGCACCCTGCATTCATTAGAATCTACGGCATGGGGCACCATAACATCATGTGGTGGACATTTTTGTTCAGAGTGTTGTCACTTAACAGCCGACAAATGCCGAGATATAATGACATAGAACATAGAAGTTAGGATATGAGGAGGATTTTACATTGGGCAAACAGGCCAAAGGGGACCCGAGCAATCAATCGAACCAAATTACCCCGACCAGTAATAAAAATTTTGCAGGTATTATCATCACCATTTCCATTCTCGCCAATGTCATTATTTTATTGTTGTTCTTCGCGCCATCGATCGGCTATAAGGGAAGTGTCGACTTTGATATTACCATACTGCCGCGTTTTAATGCTGTATTCAACAGCTTCACCTTCATCTTCTTGTTAGCGGCACTAATTGCCATTATCAAGCGAAATGTGAAATTACACAAACGGTTTATTATTGCTGCATTTTCGACGACCATGTTATTCCTTGTAACGTATTTGTCATTCCACTACCTTTCCCCGGAAACTTCAAAATATGGCGGAGAAGGCATCATTCGTTCCATTTATTTCTTCATCCTGATTACGCACAGTATTCTGGCAGCGTTGATCGTGCCATTGGCTCTATTCACCCTGGTATGGGGCTGGACGAATCAATTGAAGAAGCACCGTAAAATTGCTCGTTGGACCATGCCGATCTGGCTGTATGTCAGCTCTACGGGTGTTGTAGTCTACCTGATGATGGCACCATACTATTAATGTCATAAACAATGTTCATTGAAGGATAAAGAATATCCTATAGCACTTGCGGGTAAAGGTTCCATGGAAGGAGGTTCACGGTCATGTATAGAGTTGTATTGATTCGCCATGGACAGAGTATGTGGAATGTAGAGAATCGCTTTACGGGCTGGACGGACGTTGATCTGACAACAGACGGGTACGGAGAAGCTCGTAAGGCGGGTAAGATCTTGAAGGAGCAGGGGTTTGATTTTGACTATGCTTATGCCTCTGTACTGAAACGTTCCATACGAACATTGGATATCGCATTAGATGAGATGGATCGCATGTGGATTCCTATTACGAAGACATGGAAACTGAACGAACGCCACTATGGCGCTCTGCAAGGGTTGAATAAACAACAGACCGCAGTCAAGTACGGGGAAGATCAAGTGATGGAGTGGAGACGCTCCATTAGCGTGTCGCCCCCGGCTCTAGATGAGACGGATGAACGGTACGTACAAGATCAGGACAAGTATGCCCGATTGGGCTGTACGATTCCTCGCACGGAGAATTTGCTGGATACCTCGAAGCGGGTTCTGGATTATTGGGACAACGAGATCAAACCGGTTGTATCGGCTGGTAAACGAGTGCTTATCTCGGCTCATGGCAATACGCTCCGTTCATTGGTTATGCACTTAGATCAGATGTCTGAGGCGGATGTCATGGCACTTAATATTCCAACGGGTATTCCGCTTGTCTACGAATTGGATGAGGATCTTCATCCGATCGGACACTTTTACCTGACAGCCGATGGTTCAACGTATAAGCATGAAGAAATGACTCATGTGGCTACACCATCAGATTGACGTCCAAAACGACCCCTGCATTCATATGTGGGGGTCTTTTTTGTGCATTTATCGAATTAACTTCATTTCATAAAATAACACTTTAGCTGGGTTTTAGATCAGGACAAGCTATGGATCATACCCATTCGATTAGCCTATATAACTACTTGCATAATTTATGTCTTAAGTGACACAGGAGAGAGATTCAACGTATTTTTTTTATTTAATCAATGGCTTATTCTGGACGTTTCGAATTCGGCACAACGGGTAAATTTCAAACAAGACACGATGTACATTTATCCTAAAAGGAGGAAGAACACATGTCTAAACGTAAAGGAATTATCATGACAGCTATTGGTGCAGGCGTAACGTATCTGATGAGGAACAAGCAGGCAAGGGATAAGTTATTTTCGACAGTCTCAGGCATGATGAAAGGCTCAAGCTCGTCTACTGGCAAAAGACCACAACGTATCGATATTAAATAGATCCAGCAAATTAACATGCAATGTCAAGCCCGGAGCTTCTTAGTCCGGGTTTTTGTCTGTTCACTTTACTTTCTGTTCGACGTTAGTTGCTGAGCTAGATGTTGAACTAAACATTTACACGATAACAGGGATCAAAGGTTATTCTGTCATCGGAGTGGCAAGTGTGAATATTCTTTAGCTCGACATATAGATGGTTACTTTTCAAAGGGCAGGATGCGATTTTTGCAATGAAGAATGATACAATGGATACTTGCAGAAATGTTGAGAGGTGGTGCACATATGAAAAAAAATCGTCTAGGTTCATCCGAACTGATGGTGGGAGAGATTGGTCTAGGATGTATGTCACTTGGAACTGATGTGGAGCCTGCTGTAGCCCTGATTCATGAAGCGCTGGATCTTGGTGTGAATTTGCTGGATACAGCGGATCTGTATGATGCAGGCCGCAATGAAGAGATCGTAGGACAAGCCATCAAGGGACGCCGGGATCAGGTGATTGTAGCTACCAAGGTGGGAAATCGCAGAATTCCGGGTCAAGAAGGTTGGGCATGGGATCCATCCAAGGCATATATCAAACAAGCGGTACATGACAGTCTGAAACGTCTCCAGACCGACTACATTGATCTGTATCAATTGCATGGCGGTACCATTGAAGATCCAATGGAAGAGACGATTGAGGCTTTTGAAGAACTTAAGCAGGAGGGGCTCATTCGCTATTATGGCATTTCGTCAATTCGACCTAATGTCATACGGGAATATGTGAGAAGAGCTCAGATCGTAAGTGTCATGAATCAATACAGCCTAGTGGATCGCCGAGCGGAAGAAGAGGTATTGCCGTTATTGGAGCATAAGGGGATCAGTGTAATCGCCCGTGGACCAGTGGCAAGTGGCGTGCTTGTTGATTCTGGCACAGCTAAAGTTGATAAAGGCTATCTGGACTATACGCCGGCTGAGCTTCACAGCATTCGGGAAACGCTGGGACGTTACGTGACAGATGGACGCAGCTTGACCCAAACGGCAATTCGTTATGCCCTGTCTCATCCAGCCGTAGCTGCAGTTGTACCCGGAGCAAGTTCTAGAGAACAATTGCTGCATAATATCGCTGCTTCAGCATCAGCACCACTCACAACGGCAGAGATCCAACAAATTAAGGAGTCGAATCCGGCTAACCTGTATAAGCAGCACCGCTGAGACGAGAAGTCCTATTTTCAAATGTAACCAATCAAGGTACAATGAAATAAAGTTAAAAAATGTACTATCCGGTTCAACTGCGCATAATACTGTTGTGGCTGAACATAAATAGACAAGGGAGAGGACACCTATGGAAAGAATTCAAAGTGAACAACAATATCGTGACACCATTAACTCCGACGGCCTGACGGTTATTAAATTCGATACGACGTGGTGCGTAGACTGCAAAAACCTGGATCGCTTTATCGGAGATGTAATTGACCAGCATGCCGACAAAACGTTCTATGCTATGGATGCGGAAGAATTACAGCCGTTAGCTGAGGAAAATGGTGTACGTGGGATTCCAAGCTTGCTTGTTTTCCAAAATGGCAAGAAAATCGCGCATCTGCACAGCAAATGGGCAAAGACGCCTGCTCAAATCTCGGAATATCTGACTACGTTGGAATCCAAAGTTTAACTAAAACGTAGCGTTTGGTTCTAAACGAATCTAAGCCAACATAGACACCTTCAATCATACCCATGATTTGAAGGTGTTTTTTTAATGTCCTACTCCAATTCATAACTTTCTATTGGTGTTCAGAATTTGTTTAGACCCTAGCAGTACAATGTTAATGCGACATAAGCTGAACACAGGTTCAACTCATGTAGTAAATTTAATACTGGAGTGAACAGAGATTACTATGAGCAAAGCTATTTTTCAAGAAATGCATCAACTGAGTCGTAATGATGAACTAAGATATCAATTATTGATGCGAGGAGTGAGAAGGCGGCTGGAGGAGCAGAAGCAGAATAGATATAATTTGATTGAGCAGATGAGATATCGGAAGAAATTAAGAGAAATTCAAGTGAAGCAGTGGTACTAGATATATAGGTTTACCCAAAGTAAAAAAAGCCTCTATGTCATCTATACATAGGACTCGATTTATTGGATTTAGCACAGAGCACATGTAACACATAAATAAAATGGCGGCTCCGTTCCAGAGGAACGTGAGACCGCCATTTATATTGCGCTACGATATTTGACTTTACATGAGAATGATAAAGAATACGGCTGCTAGAACGAAGCGGTAGACCGCAAACACCGTAAGACTGAGACGTTTCAGAATGGACAGGAATGTTTTGATGGCAAGCATCGCAACGATGAAGGCTGCGATAAAACCGATAGCGAAGATCGGGAAGTCACTGCCGTTCAAGTGATCGATACTTTTGTATAAATCATACCCTGTAGCACCAATCATGATTGGCACGGATACCAGGAACGTAAATTCGGCAGCAGCTACGCGGCTAATCCCTGCGAATAGGCCACCAGAGATCGTGGAGCCGGAACGGGAGAAACCAGGCCACAGCGCCAAAATCTGAAATAGCCCGACTACAAAAGCTTGTTTATACGAAATATCGTCTACATCATGGGTAGTGATGCGCTCACTACGGTGGCTCCAGCGTTCAGCTACAATCATCAGAACGCCCCCAATGACAAGGCTGTACAGTACCGTCTCAGGGCCGAATAAATGTGCTTTGATCCAATCCCGGAAGACAAGTCCAATGACTACAGCAGGAACCATAGCGAGAAAAATGTGTCCAAGGTTTAGACGGCGGGAATAACTACGTTTTCCCCCAGTGAAGCGGAACATGTCGATAAACTTGTTCCAGTACAACACCACGACTGCAAGTACAGCTCCGAGTTGAACAACCACCTCAAACGTTTTGACTGACTCGTTGTCCTCCGATAAACCCAGCAGGTGGGCGGTCAGAATCATGTGTCCTGTTGAGGACACGGGCAAAAACTCAGTCAAACCCTCGATGATGCCCATAATAATAGATGATATAAAGTCCAATTCTCTTCCTCCTTGAAATGCAGATGGCAGAAGTGAGCTGCCCTGCTACACAATGCCTGTCCTCTAGAACATGGCTATGCTCTATTATGATCAGAAATGCATACAACTTCAACTTCTCTCATGAATCTATTGTTTAAAACTATATTGACAAAAACCTAGTTATCCCATAGGATATACATTAACTGACTGACTGATCAATCGGGAGGGTTGAACGTATGAGTAAAGGTAACACTTTGGAACCTGGCGAAGACCGCCGGAACCAGATTATACGCATAGCACTAGAGCGTTTTGCAACGCAGGGTTATCATCAGACCAAAATTTCCGATATTGTTCGGGAAGCGGGTGTCGCTCAGGGAACCTTTTATTGGCACTTCAAAAGCAAGGAAGCCATCGCTTCCGAGATTGTACTTACAGGCCGAGAGAAACTTCTTGAAGCGATTGGACAAGGATACCGCAAGGATGCCGGGACGGTAGAAGATATGGTGAAGGCTTCGGAACGACTGTTTACCGATTTGTTCTCTTTTGCCGCAAACAATCGTTACTTCATGGAGTTGCTCCTCAAAGGCATCGTTACCGAAGATGCAGTTCGCCGTCTGGTGGAGGAGACACGCAATGCGGTGGAAACGGCATTTCGTCACAACATGGAGAGAGCCATGGAGCTGGGAATGTTGCCAAAATCGATGGATATTCCGCTCAGAGCAGCATTGCTTGTCAGCATGATTGAAGGCATGATCACGCGTTGGTTATTTGGTTCAGAGGATCTGCACAACGAGTTCTCTTCCATGACAGCATCGTCGCTCGCGGCGGAGGCAGCAAGCTTTGAATTTTACGGATTGTTAGGCACATGAAGTATTGCCTGATTCCGAAGCATTTATTTTGAAATAAGGATGAGCATAGGAATGGGAAAATAGAAGTACGCCCTACCACATGTTTCAGCCACGAGCAGGGAATAATGGGGATAACTACTGTATCGATCTGCATTAGGTACCACATATAACATGCTTCTGTATGCACAACCACATAACGACTTGAGAGGAAGAACACAACATGAATACTGGATTGAACATTCGTAAGAACAAAACTCGCAAAGGCTGGACGCTAACCGCGTTGCTTCTGATTACCGTGCTGGTACTAAGCGCTTGCGGCAGCAAAGCAACAACAGATAATGATGGAAATGCTGCGGCACCAGCGAGCAATGAACTGGAACAGATCAAGTCGGCTGGCGTTATTAAAGTAGGGATGATGGGAACGTATCGTCCGTACAACTTCCTGAATGATAAGAAAGAAATGGACGGCTTCGATGCGGATATCGCACGTGAGGTAGCGAAGCGTCTGGGAGTCGAGGTTGAATTTATATCCCAAGAGTTCTCTGGGCTGACACCAAGTCTGCAATCCAAAAAGCTGGACGCGATCATTAGCCAAATGACGATCACCGATGAACGCAAAAAGGCACTGGATTTCAGTGATCCGTACATTACCAACTCCGTGAAAATCATTGTAAAAGAAGATAACAGCGATATTACGACGTTAGAGGATTTCAAAGGTAAAACGATTGGTGTAGGTCTTGGTACAAACGATGAAACATATCTGCGTAATGAAGTGCTGCCCAAAGTTGGCGATTTCACGATCAAAACGTATGACGATGTCATCTCATCACTGAAAGACCTGGATGCAGGTCGTATTGATGCAACAATCAACAACTTGTATGCGCTCAAACCTATTGTCGATGCGAATGGGTTCAAGATCAAAGCTGTAGGCGAACCAATCAAGAGCGACCAAGCCGGAATCGCGGTTCGTAAAGACAACCCGGAACTGGTGGCTGCACTGAACGATGCGCTCAAAGGCATGAAGGACGATGGCACATACAATACTATTTTCAAAAAATGGTTCAATGAAGAGCCTGCGCAATAATGAACCTGCAAGGCGAAGGGAAGTCTGATCCATGGAACTTGATTTGATACTTGAGAATGTCCCCTTCTTTTTGAAGGGGCGTATTACACTCTTTATGTAACGGTAATTTCAATGTTTTTTGCCTTTATCATCGGGGTAATCGTCGCTGTAGCTCGTCTGAAAGGACCGATGTGGCTCCGGCTGATTGCCCGGTTTTATGTATCCATTATGCGAGGAACGCCGTTGCTCGTGCAATTATTCGTTATCTACTACGGGTTAGTGGACTACGGGGTAACCTTAGGCTCACTCACCGCGGCTTGTCTTGCACTCAGCTTGAATGCAGGTGCCTTTTTGTCTGAAACCTTCCGTGGAGCGATCCAGGCTGTTCCCAAAGGACAGACAGAGGCAGCATATGCAACAGGCATGACACCTGCTCAGACGATGAGACGTATTGTGTTCCCGCAGGCTGTCCGGATTGCTATCCCACCGATGGGTAATACGTTTATTGGGATGTTGAAGGAAACGTCCCTTGTGGCCGCAATCGGGGTAACCGAGCTGCTTCGTTCGGCACAATTACTGGTCTCTCAATATGCGCTGAACATGCCGTTTTATCTAGCAATCGGTGTGATCTACTGGATTATGAGCATCGGCTTCTCGGCCATTTTGGAACAAGTGGAGCGTAGGCTCGCTCGGGCTTACTGATCGAAGGAGGAGAACCGATGATTACAACGACAGGGCTTAGCAAGCGCTTTGAGAACAATGAAGTACTTAAAAATATAGATTTACACGTGAACGCCAAAGATATCGTTGTACTGCTTGGACCAAGCGGTTCAGGCAAGAGTACATTGCTTCGCTGTTTGAACGGTCTGGAGCAACTGTCTGGTGGACGAATCGAAGTGAATGGTACTGTGGTCGACAGTGCTGATTCTCTGCGTGTACAGCGTGCGAGAGTATTAGAAATACGTCGTCAGACGGGCATGGTATTTCAGCAGTTTAACCTCTATCCGCATAAGACGGTACTCGGCAATGTGATGGAGGGGCTTGTCACCGTCAAAAAGATTAAGCGTGATGAAGCAGCCGAACGAGGCAAGCTCTTACTTGATCGTGTGGGTCTTTCGGATAAGCAGGATGCTTATCCTTCCCGTTTATCCGGTGGACAACAGCAACGTGTTGCTATTGCTCGTGCACTCGCGATGGAGCCTGAGGTGATGCTGTTTGATGAACCTACATCGGCACTTGACCCTGAGCTCGTAGGTGAAGTGTTGTCTGTTATGAAAGAGCTGGCTCAGGAAGGCATGACGATGCTTGTGGTGACCCATGAGTTGAAGTTTGCCCGCAATGTAGCGAACAAAATCGTCTTCATGGCTGACGGATCGATTGTGGAGGAAGCAAGCCCTAAGGCGTTTTTTGAACAACCTGAGCAAGAACGCACACGCAAGTTTTTACAACAAATCACTGAATTTTAAATATGAAAGAAGGATAACATCATGAATGTAACTACGGTATGGAAAGGCAAACGCGCGTTTACGTCAGAAGGACCATCCGGCTACGCTGTAGGTATGGATGCAACGGCTGCTTATGGCGGAGATAGCCAAGGAGCTACACCAATGGAATTGCTGCTGGCAGGTCTTGGCGGCTGCATGGGCATTGATATTACGATGATTCTGGACGCTTTTCTGGACAAGATTTCATCGATTGAAATTGAGGCACAAGGTACACGTAGTGAAGGGATGCCAAAAGGCTTTACTTCTATTGATCTGGTCTTCAAAGTCGATGGAGATATCCCGGATTACCGGATCTGGAAAGCGATCCAGATGGCAGAAGAGAAATATTGCGCGGTATCCGCTTCACTAAGTGCAGACATTCATCCGCAATTGATTCTCAACGGTGTAGAGACACCACGTCCATAATTACTCGGATTCATTCGGTGCCTCAAGCTGAAGAGCCGCGCCGAACCATTGGGATGCAATCGCAAAACAGATCCAGGCACATAGCTCACTGAGCTGAGCGTCGGTAAAATGTTCACGTAGAACGGGGAAAACGGCAGAGTCCACATTGCCACCCGTCTGAATAAATAACTCCGCAAGTCCGGTCGCCATACTGATGGCGGCCTCTTCGGGTTTCGGATCAGGAGTCCCTTTGGCACGACAGTACATGCAGCCGTTCCGATGAGCGAGTGTGCGCCGTACCTGCTCTTTGAGCTCGGCTGATAACAATTTGTCCGCAGCTAGGGTATCTCCCAATGCGTTCCAGTGCAGCATAATCGATGGATTATGACCAAGTAGGCGTTGAAATGGCGTGTCTCCATGAGATGAATAAGAAATCATAGGCATACGATGCGATCGCTCCTTTAGAGAAGTTTGGGTATACATAGCAAATGTAATAATAGAGGTAACGCAAAAAGTTTTGCTTTTGAATACTCACTAATCATGACTAAATTACCGCTGTAACTAAATTTTATCGTATGGTTGGAAGTGCCCTCCACTGCAAATGATTGCAAATGTATGATAATCTAAGACAAATGTCTTGAAAAAAGGAGCATGGGTAGACAAATGGACCTGGATCGCACAGATTATCATATATTGAGAAAGCTTCGGGAAGATGCTCGTCTGTCCATACGGGAATTAGCAAGACAGGTTAACTTATCTCCTTCCTCAGTGAGTGAACGAGTACGCAGGCTGGAGGACGAAGGCGTCATTAAGGGATATCGAGTGGATATTGATCGAGCCAAGCTGGGATGTACGGTGCGGTGTATGATTGAGGTAACCTTACGCAACGGCGAGCATGAACGCTTCGCTGATTATATTCGTCAGTTGCCTTGGGCAGAGTTTGCATATCGGGTGGCAGGCAAGGCATGCTTCATGGTCATGTTGTGCACACCGAGTATGGCCGAGGTGGAAGCCTGTATAACAGAACTGACTCCATACGCTGTCACGGTGACCCATGTGGTCTTTTCCGAGGTGCAGCTATCAGATCTTATTTTGAAGACTGAGCAACTTTCTTCAGGTTGAAAAGTAAGATTAAGCCCTGATTAGGGCTTTTTCCGTGGTATGATAAGATATATAAGAAGGTGAGGTTGCCGTAAGCCTGCCCTTATATATGTAAGCGCTTGTACAAGATGACGGAAGGTGCAGACATGTTAAAGAGGTTAATACAAATATCGAACAATCTCAAAATGAAGCATAAATTGCTGATCTCCTACGTACTCGTCGTCATGGTTCCGGTCTTGATCGTTGGTCTGGCTGTCACGGCATATTTCCGCCAACAGGCGCTGGATAATGCCATCGAACAGACCATTAATAACGTGGACAAAATCAAGAGTCAAACTGCTACGTTGCTGCGTGTGCCAACAGATATATCCAACATTCTAATGTTCAACAAGGATCTGGAGAAGATCGTGAACACAAGATATGAATCGGTGATGGAACTGACGAGAGCGTATTTGGCATATAAGGATTTTGAGGAATACAAGCGTCAGTACCGTGAGGTCGCGGGCATTCGTTTCTATTCGACCAACCCAACGTTAATTAACAATCTGGAAATTATTCCGGTGGATCAACAAACGAAGGATAGCTACTGGTATCAGAAGGCGCTCACTTCAACCAGCATCGGATGGTTCTACATCCCTAACAAGGAAGACAATCCAGTACACAAACTGAGCTTAGTTCGTAAGGTTCCCTTTCCCGAATACCGAACCGAAGGCGTTCTTATGATTGGGATTAATCAGGATGAATTGAATGAGTTATTGCGCCAAGAACCGTTTGAGACGCTAATCACGGACGAGCAGGGTTATATCGTTGCAGCCAAAAATACGGAGCTAGTAGGTCAAACGCTGAACCAGCTTGATTTTGGTATCGATCTTCAGAATCAAGCAAAAGGCACGTTGGAGGCTGACTTCCAAGGAGAACCTTCCAACATTGTGATTGATGAACTGAACCCTATGTACAGTATCAATAGCCTGAAGGTCATTTCAGTGTTTGCGACCAAAAATATAGTGAAGGACGCCAATAAAATTAGCTTGATCGGTATGAGCTTTATGATACTGGTGCTGGTGATTGCACTGTTGCTGGTGTATATCATCTCATTCCTCACGTCTAACCGCTTGCTGCGGCTTAGTAGACATCTGAACAAGCTTGCGCTAGGAGATCTGAATGTCACGTCACGCATTGACGGCAATGATGAGATTGGACAACTTTCTAGACAATTTAATTATATGGTGAAAAGTATTAATGATCTGATGACCCAGGTTGTGGAAACCTCTGAGCAGAATACGCAATTGGAAATCGCCCAAAAAGAGATTAAACTGAAAATGATGGCAAGCCAGATCAATCCTCATTTTTTATTTAATGCCTTGGAATCGATCCGTATGAAAGCCCATATCCAAGGAGAAGCGGAGATCGCCAATATCGTGCGGTTGTTAGGCAAGCTCATGCGCAAGAGTTTAGAGATTGGTAGCGGCAAAACAACCCTTAAGGCAGAACTTGAAATGGTTCGTTCTTATTTGGAAATTCAGAAATTTCGTTATGGTGATCGTCTCGCATTCGTCATTGATATTCATCCAGAGGTAGAGAAAATCTCCATACCTCCATTAATCATCCAACCCCTTGTGGAGAATGCCATCGTGCATGGTTTAGAGAATAAAGAGGGTACGGTGCGTGTGAATATTAGCATCTATCCGATGGATGAGGCAATTCAGGTTCATGTAAAGGACGATGGAGCCGGCATTACCCCAGAACGGTTGGTTGAGGTTATGCAGTTCATCTGTGGACCTGAGGAACAGGAGAAGAGCCGAATCGGTCTACGTAATGTACACCAGCGGTTAACGCTGACTTACGGCGAGCCTCATGGATTACAGATCAAGAGTGTGTACGGGGAAGGAACAGAGGTTTCTTTCACCTTGCCAGCAGGAGGGAACCAGAATGTATAGAGTGTTTTTGGTAGATGATGAACCCAGTATTCGAGAGGGATTAACGACAATTATTAACTGGGAAGAATACGGATTTCAAGTGATCGGAACCGCAGCAAGCGGTCGTGAAGCGATAGAACGTTTTGACGAGCTGAGGCCAGATCTGACGATTATTGATATCCGGATGCCTGGCATGACGGGATTAGATGTCATTGAAGAAGTTCGCCAGCAGCATGGAAATGCACATTTTCTCATCTTGAGCGGGTATGCGGATTTTGATTATGCCAAAAAAGCGATCAGCTTCGGTGTAGATGGTTATCTGCTTAAACCGGTAGATGAGGAAGAAATCATTAGCGAGCTTCAACGTATATCTGTCGTATTGAAACGGGAGCGTGAAACACATGCGCGACATGCGGGTGAGGATACAGCATACCGTGAGCATCAGATTGAAGCGCTGCTTTTTGATAATCAGGAAGGTACTGGCACTATTGAAGAAGATACACTCGGGCTGAAGTGGCCTCAATATCAGATTATTTTGTTGGAGATTCATGCTTCACCTGATTTGCAACGAGGGAGTGCTCTTAAGCGCAAACTGGTTGAAGCCTTTGACCAGCAACAGCGGGGTATCGTATTTTCGTTCCATTCGGGGTTAGGGCTGTTGTACAAAGAAGCGGTTATTTCTATTGGCGGAGCCCGTGATCTTCATAATGAACTGAGTAGTCTATTAGAGGAATGGAATATTTACATGTATGTGGCGGCAGGTCAACCTGTTTCATCTACAGTAGAGATTGCTAAGTCCTACCGTCAGGCCAACGCTATGTTGGCTGATCGGTTCTTGTTCTCCGAAGAACGAATGATGCTCTGGAATGATCAGGTCATTGGTGAGAAACACATCAATTCAATCGAGGGTTCCGAATCAGACGGTTTTGAACCAGATGAAGCTGAACTTGCGGACAAACTGTATTATGCACTCGATATTCGAAGTCATGAATCGGTGATGAGGGTTCTGGCCGAAATGCAGGATCGGATCGTGCCGTATCATCGGACAGAACAAGCAATCAAGACCGCGTTCTCCCAAATATTCTCTTTGGCGATCAATAAGCTTGCTGCTGCCAATCAACAGATGCAGTCTATTCTGCAGGAGCATTCAATATTAATTACTGAGGTGTATCATCAGCATACACTAAGGGATCTGCAAGTGATGGCTGCTGAGCATTTGAACCGGCTTACTCAGCGTATGGGTGGGGCAGTACGGATACGGTGTTGAAACAAATGATTGAGTTTATTAGACGCAACCCCGGCGAGAATTTGAAGCTAGAAGTACTCTCTGAGGTATTCAACTACAATAGTAGTTATCTGGGGAAATTGTTCAAAAATCATACAGGTGAGTCGTTTAACGCTTTCCTGGATAAAGTGCGGATGGAGAAGGCGAAGGAATTGCTGAACGAGGGATTAAAGGTACATCAGGTTGCCGCAAGAGTAGGGTATGCCAATGTGGATTACTTCCACGGAAAGTTCAGAAAATATGTAGGTGAATCTCCTTCAGCATATAAACAGGCCAGAGAACATGCTAAATTACAATCCAAAGAGAAGCCTGGAGAGACTACAAGCGAGTAGCGGTTAGACATATAGAAATGTTAGTACGTATTCAGAATTAATAAAACGTTTTCAGGAATAATGACATGAACACCTGTAGGTTACGCTGTAGGTGTTCTTATCATTTCATGAGATAGTCCATGTTCTTCCGTGTTTATGCAATGGTGCAGGCCAGAACGTACCTCTTAAACTGAATGTAAATCATAAGGTGAGGAGCGATAAAGCAGATGCAATCATTCGATCCTAATGCTATTCGTCAAACATATAACCTGAACGGAGCTTGGCAATTCTGCCTTGCTGCTGATTCTTCAAGTCTAGTTGCACCATCCTCTGATGATCCTGCATGGGGGGAGATTCAAGTCCCCGGTTCGTGGGAAGAACAGGGATACGGCGAAGAGCCAAGCTATCAACGTGTGGATACGTGGACTAAGGTACGTGAGTACGAAGGAGCTGCCTGGTACACGAGGAATTTTGAGATCGCTTCCACGGATACAGATTGTGCCTATATATTGAGACTAAAGGGAGTGCGCTGGACAACGGATCTCTGGGTCAATGGTCAATATGTCGGTGAGCGGGACAGTTTGGTTAATGTACAAGAATGGGATATTACGCCTTGGGTTCGAGAAGGATCATTAAACGAATTGAAGCTGCGTGTGGATAACACGATGAAGTATCCTCTAGCGGGTAGTCATATCCACTCCCTGCACACAGCTACTGCTTGGGGTGGGATTACAGGTGGAGCAACATTAGAGTGCATACCAATGAACCGTATTAACCAGCTGAGCCTATTTCCTGATGCCAGTCAGGAGACCTTAACGGTTAAAGGAACGATAAGTGTTGCTTCACATTTTACGGCATCAGCACTGCGGTTACATATTGATATTGAGCATCCTGATGGAACTTGGCTCGATTGTCACAGCTTTAAGGTGGAGTTACAAGATCATCAGGACGAAGTTAGACAAGGAGCAAGAGAGTCAGAAGGGCAACGGATCGTAGAGATACAACCACTGCAGGTGAACCTTGCACAGAAACAAGGTCTTGCTTTATGGTCGGATGAGTCACCTTCACTTTATCAAGCTAAGATTCGTTTATATGACGGGGACTTGCAGCTTGATCAGCACCATCGAACATTTGGGGTTCGCTCTTTCCAGGCTAATGGACAGAAGCTTATGCTGAATGACATTCCGATTTTTCTGCGTGGTTACGTAGATTGCTGTATTTTCCCACTCACAGGTTATCCAGTCTGGGACAAGCAGCACTATGTCCGGCAATTTCAGATTGCCAAGTCTTACGGGTTCAACCATGTACGTCTGCATGGCTGGAGCGCACCGCAACCTTTCTGGGAAGCAGCAGATGAAGAGGGAATGTTGGTGCAAGCTGAGCTTCCGCATTGGTCAAGATTATTCGAAGATCGAGAACAGCCTGCGCCAGCAGAAGTGTTGACCTATCTAACCCACGAGCTTGAAGGTCTGTTATCGTCGCTGCACGATCATCCTTCGTTTGTACTCTTCTCAATGGGAAATGAGTTGATTGGATCTAACGGTCATCCGGAATTAAATGAACTGGTGAGAAAGGCACAAGCGCTTGACCCGTCTCGCCTGTATACAGATAACACAGGATTCGGTCAGCTCCCAGCTCAAGGTCGGGAAGGGGACTTCTATATCCAATCCTTGAACTGGCATCCTCCACTGGAATCGGAATTGTCTGCCGTGCCGGATACAACACTTGATTATCAAGCTGTGACCCGGCTGGCAGATCGTCCGGTGATTGGTCATGAACATGCACAATACACCATGTATGTGCGCCCACAGGAACGTGAGAAATATACAGGTGTTCTCCGTCCTAGCTGGTTACCACCGGTTGAAGAGTCATTAACTCGTAAAGGCATGGCAGCGGAGCTGGAGCCCTACCAGCAAGCGAGCGGTGCACATCTGGTGCGATCACTAAAAGAAGCGATGGAGCGCGTGCGCCGTACCCCGAATGCAGCGGGTATACAGCTGCTGGATATCCGTGACTTCCCTGGACAGGGGCATGCCACGACAGGTATTCTGGATGTGTTCTGGGATAGCAAAGGGATTGCAGAGCCGGCAGACTTTCAACAATTTAACGAGAATACAGTCTTACTTCTAAGCTGTAGAGAGCGAACGTTTTATGCTGGGGAAGCGATACAAGTCGAAGCACGTGTGTCCCATTATGGACAGCAGCCTCTTCAGAACGCATCCGTTCATTGGAAGCTGGTAAGCAATCAAGTCGTTTTAGAAGAAGGACATTGGCACTATGGAGAAGTAGATCGAGGCGTCGTATGGCCTCTTGGACACCTATCGATACATGCACCTTCTGAACATGTGGCAGCCTTTAAGATCGAAGCAGAGATTCGATCAACGGATGACGAGGTCATTGCGACGAACGTATGGCACGGCTGGTCATTTCCACATCACCGGATCCATGAGCAAACTCACCGAATCTGGAATAGTGTGACCGAGCTTCAGCCACATCTTCTAGGCGCACATCAGGGTCACGTGGACAATTTAGATGGAAATACGCTACGAAGAGGCTCACAATTCCAGCTCGTCATGGCTAAGTCTCTTACACCAAACGTACTGGATTATCTAGTGAATGGGGGGCATGTGTGGATTCAGACTCCACCAGAAGGGTTATATGATCCGGTAGAGACGAAGTATTTGCCTGTGTTCTGGAATTATCTAATGTTTGCTACTCAACCAGGGGCAACGATGGGGTTAAACTTGAAGGAGCAGACCGCGCTGTTAGGGCGTTTCCCTTACGGTCATGCTTCGGATTGGCAATGGTATCATCTCGTTAACGGTACACCTGCGATCTGTTTGGATACGCTTCAGGGAGTAAGCCCATTGATTGAGGTTATCGATCACTTCCACAGAGCGAAACGTCTCACCTATGCCTTTGAAGCGAGGGTTGGACAGGGGAAATTACTGGTGTCTTCTCTACCATTCACTGAACTGTCTCTGATGAAACGCCCTGAGGTCGCATATTTGTTCCAAGAAGTCGTATCATACCTGCTGAGTGATCAATTCGAACCAGAATCTGCTATTTCCGTGGGTGAGCTGTTGGGCATATTGAAGTTACAAACGATACGTTTTGCACTCTAATTCAAAGAGCCTGAAAGGGCTCTTTTTTTATTATAGAAATGTAAAGTAAACGATTTCGAAAAAACGTTTTCGTAAATTGTAATTATGGCGTGTAAATTCCTTTATATTTCATATATTGAATTTAAAATGCTTAAAATGCACTGATTTTGACTCAAATATGTCGGATTCTATAGGGGGATATCTAATTTTTATATGATTTTCTCTAAAATCAAGATGGTATTATGAAAACGCTCTATCTAGTATGATGATTTTATAAAAACAGAGGAGGGGGAACGGAGATGGAAACGCTAACAGAAAAATCCGCTTCCGCGAAAAGAAGCAGTGACCCCAATCCGCCTACCAAAAAAGGCCGGAACGGAATTTGGGACAGCATTAAGCAACAAAAGTTTCTCTATCTCATGTCATTGCCATTCGTAGCTTGGGTATTTGTATTTAACTATCTACCTTTATGGGGATGGACGATGGCATTCCAAAACTATAAACCAGCTAGATCGTTCGGTGAACAAGAATGGGTTGGTTTTAAACACTTTGTAGAATTGTTCAGTGACGAACGCTTCTATCTTGTACTACGAAACACACTAGCCATGAGCATAATGGGGCTAGTTGTAGGTTTTGTCGTGCCTATTTTCTTCGCGATTCTCTTGAATGAACTAAAAGGTGTGTTCTTGAAGCGCACAGTACAAACCGTGTCGTACCTTCCTCACTTTGTATCCTGGGTCGTTGTTGCCGGGATCGTTACGAAAATGCTCTCCACCGATGGAGGCGTAATCAATGACATCTTGATGGGTCTTCATATTATTAACGAACCAATTCAATTCATGGCGCAAGGTAACCTGTTTTGGTACATTGTAACCGCTTCAGATATGTGGAAAGAAACCGGTTGGAATGCGATTATCTATCTGGCGGCTATTACGGGTATTGACCAAGAGCTGTACGAAGCCTCTCGTGTGGATGGAGCCAACCGCTGGAGACAGATGTGGCACATTACATTGCCTGGTATTCGGACAACCATGTCAGTCCTGTTCATCATGGCTATCGGTCACTTGACTAGTACAGGCTTTGAGAAGCAACTCTTGCTCGGTAACAGTCTCGTCACCGACTATGCTGAAGTATTAGACTTATATGCATTGAATTACGGTATATATCTAGGACGATTCTCGTACGGTACAGCCATAGGGATATTTAACTCCGTAGTTAGTATTCTTCTTCTGTTTGCAGCGAACGGATTGTTCAAAAAAATCACTAAAGAAAGCATCATGTAGGGAGGGGACGACATTATGGCGAACAAAGCATTCAATGCAACACGGGGCGATAAAGTGTTCAATATATTTAATATCCTCGCGATGACCATGGTGCTGATTGTAACACTGTATCCATTCCTGAACGTACTGGCGATCTCGTTTAATGATTCAACAGATACAGTGCGTGGCGGAGTTTATCTGTGGCCGCGGGAATTCACATTGGAGAACTACAAAACCATTTTCCAATATGAAGGATTGCTGACAGGTTTGAAAATATCCGTACTACGTACGCTAATCGGTACGTTCCTCGGATTGCTGAGTTCATCGATGATTGCGTACACGCTCAGCCGGCCTGATTTTAAAATTAGAAAATTTGTCTCTGTATCACTCGCTCTGACGATGTACTTCTCGGGTGGTCTGATCCCGACATATATCCTCATGCGCGACCTGAGCTTGATCGGTACGTTCTGGGTATACATTTTCCCATTGATGATCTCTGCCTTTAACGTGTTTGTCATTCGTTCATTCATGGACGGTCTGCCATATGCACTGCAGGAATCAGCTAAGCTCGATGGTGCAAACGACTTCACCATTTATTACAAAATCATTCTTCCGTTGTGTAAACCTGTACTTGCTACCATCGCGTTGTTCTTGGCGGTAGGACAGTGGAATCAATGGATCGATACGTACATCTACAACAACAATAAACCTAATTTAACGACGCTCCAATACGAGCTCATGAAGGTACTACAAAGTACACAACAGGGCTCAAGCGCTGGACGTAACGCCAATGACATGGCGCAGCAGATGGCACAGATTTCTCCGGAATCCATTAAGATGGCGATTACGATTGTCGCGACAGTTCCAATCCTGCTTGTTTATCCATTCCTGCAAAAGTACTTTGTAGGTGGTATGACCCTCGGAGCTGTTAAAGCATAATGTATCGACTGAATAGCGTGAGTAGATGACCTGCGATACACAGTGTAAGCGTGGCTGAGGAGCTGCGCTTACCGTATCGGGGGATCATCATATGATAAGTTTTAATTTGTCCAAAACCGAGTTGGTGTATGGCTTGAAATCAAAACTTGGTTTCGATCATCCCATTAATAAAGTGTTACAGATCGCATGAATATGTTCAAAGAAATATAACAATTATATCGGTTTACGAAAAACGTTTTCTGTAAAATAAATTCACTATTGACAAGGTTATTAACAACATTTATGATTCAGATATGAAAGCACTTTCATTAATAACTTGTTTGATTGCTAACCTGCATGATAATAAGTGAATGGTAATAAACTGAATTAGGGTATAACGACCTGTCGTTCGTGAATTTACCCAAAAAACAGAAAGCGCTTTTACAACAATGTCTCTAGCCAGAGGGGTCACATCGAGTGCAGTCAGCCACGTAAAGGTATGTGCAGGGCAGCCTGTTATACAAAATATAGCTTCATTATATCCATAAGGGGGATTACACATGAAGGGCAAAACACCAAAAACGTTTGCAATGCTGCTGTTAGCCAGTGCATTAGCAATCACAGCCGGTTGCGGAGGCAGTACAGCATCAGAAACACCAGTAGATACAGGGGATACAACATCTCCAATGACGATCACATTCTTCGGTGCAGATGCAAGTCCTAACTGGAATAAAATGCAGGATGCTATCGGTAAAGAAATCACTAAACAAACCGGTATTACGATCGAAGCTGAGTATGATGTAAATAACGGTGGCGATCAGAAGGTTGCCTTGATGGCAGCAAGTGGCGACTATCCTGATCTGATCTATCCAAAAGGCAATCTGTCCAAACTGGTTGATGCAGGAGCGATGCTGGATCTGACGGATCTGATCGAAGAGCATGCACCGAACCTCAAGAAAATATATGGGGATCAGATGAACCGTCTGAAATATAGCTTGGAGGATCAGGCCATTTATACCATCCCAACAAATATGGGGGTTGGTAACGTTGCATTTGATGCTACGGGTGGATTCGAAATTCAACAACGTGTGTTGAAAGAATTAGGATATCCTGAAATCAAGACGTTACAGGATTACGAAAATGTACTCAAAGAGTATGTGGCTAAACATCCAACCATTGATGGCCAACCAACGATTCCACTGACGCTGAATGCGGATGACTGGAAAATTATGATTACGGTAACGAACCCAGCATTCCAAGCTACAGGCGGGCCGGATGATGGTGAGTATTACATCAACCCTGAAACGTATGAAGCACAGCTTCACTACAAACGTCCAGAAGAGAAAGAATACTTCCGGTGGTTGAACCACATGTATGCAGAAGGTCTGCTCGACAAAGATACATTCGTGCAAAAGGATGACCAGTATAAATCCAAAATTGCCAGTGGTCGTGTATTGGGTCTGATTGACCAAGAGTGGAACTATCAAGATGGGGAGAACGCGCTGAAAGCAGCGGGTAAAGACGATGCGACTTATGCTCACTTCTCCGTATCCTTGAACGATGACATCGTGGATCATACGTTCCAACCGACTGGTTTCGATGGTTACGGAATCGGGATCTCAACAGAAGCTAAAGATCCAGTACGTATTATTAAATTCATGGATTGGATGGCTTCCGATGAAGGTCAGGTTTTGAGAAACTGGGGTATTGAAGGCGAACATTATAAAGTGGAAGATGGCAAACGTGTTATCCCTGAAGAAATTCAAGATCGCAAAACAAATGACAACACTGCTTTCACCAAAGAATCAGGTGTTGGATTGTATAACGTATTTAGTGCAAGATATGGTGACGGTGTGAAAGATTCCACTGATAACTACTACACAACGAACTTCCCTGAGCAGATCGTAGCAGGCTACACTGCGGCTGAGAAAGAAACGTTGAAAGCATACGGAATCACAACATGGAAAGAATTCTTCCCATCTGAGGAAGAACTGCCATTGAAACCTTGGGGTGCAGCGTACAACATGCCTGTTCCTTCGGATACAGATTACAACGTAACATTCCAAAAAACACAGGATATCGTTCGTAAACGTATCCCAGAAGCGATCCTGACTAAACCAGAAAACTTCGACAAAGTGTATGATGATTTCCTTGCTGAGCTTGACAGAAATGGTGCAGTCGAAATGGAGCAACAATATACGGTGTGGATTAAAGAGCGTGTAGCACTGTGGACTGGCGAAGAGGTTAAGTAATTCGGAATGGAAGACCGAATGATATAGGGATTACCTTGAAGAACCCCTGCGAAGGGGTTCTTCTACAGATTGATGAGAAATTTAAGATCACCTATAATTTTATTACAATCATTTTCAGCAAACGCTTTATTCTGATGAGGATAAGGTTAGCACTAATTCAAAGCTCGCCTAACTAGGAGGATATAGACAATGAGAGGCAAAATGAAAAGCAAGACACCAAAGACATTTGCAATGTTGATGCTGGCAAGTGCGCTATTGGTTACAGCAGGTTGTGGTAACTCAGGTAGTAAAGAGTCTTCGTCCGAAGGTTCAACAGGCACGGATCCAGTTACATTTACATTTTTTGGAGCCGATGCTAGTCCGAACTGGAATAGAATGCAGGACGAAGTAGGTCAAGAGATTACGAAACAAACAGGTGTTACGATTGAGGCGGAATATGACGTTAACAATGGTGGTGACCAGAAGATCGCCTTGATGGCAGCAAGTGGAGATTACCCGGATATCATTTATCCAAAAGGTAATTTGTCCAAGCTTGTTGATGCAGGAGCTATGCTTGACCTGACCGATCTGATTGAGGAGCATGCTCCCAACTTGAAGAAAATCTATGGCGAACAGATGAATCGTCTGAAGTATAGCTTGGAAGATCAATCGATCTACACGCTCCCAACAAATATGGGGGTAGATAACGTTGCATTCGATGCTACCGACGGTTTCGAGATTCAGCAAAAGGTATTGAAAGAGCTTGGTTATCCAGAAGTGAAAACCTTGCAGGATTATGAAAATGTACTTCGTGCATATGTTGAGAAATATCCAACGATTGATGGTCAACCAACCATTCCACTGTCGCTCAATGCAGACGATTGGAAAATTATGATTACGGTGACCAACCCAGCTTCCGCAACAACAGGTGGTAGCAATGATGGAGAATATTACATTGACCCAGAGACGTATGAAGCGATGCTGCATGTTAAACGTCCAATCGAAAAAGAATATTTCCGCTGGTTAAACCATATGTACAATGAGGGACTGCTCGACAAGGATACATTTGTGCAAAAAGAAGATCAATATAAATCCAAAATTGCGAGTGGACGTGTGCTTGGTCTCATCGATGCAGAGTGGGGATATTCAGACGCTGAGAATGCGTTGAAAGCCGCAGGCAAAGATGACAGCACATATGCTCACTTCTCTGTTATGTTGAATAAGGACTTGAAAGATACAACGTTCCAGCCAACAGGATTTGATGGTTACGGTATCGGAATTTCGACATCAGCAAAAGACCCAGTGCGTATCATTAAATTCTTCGACTGGCTTGCTTCCGATGAGGGTCAAGTGCTTAGAAACTGGGGTATCGAAGGTAAGCACTACAACGTAGTTGATGGCAAACGTGTCATTCCTGAAGAGATCCAAGATCGCAAAACGAATGATAATGCTGCATTCACCAAAGAAACAGGTGTAGAGCTGTACTCCATCTTTAGTGCAAGATATGGTGACGGTGTGAAGGATGCAACGGACAATTATTACACAACGAGATTCCCGGAACAGATCATCGCAGGTTATACTCCAGCTGAGAAAGAAACGTTAAAAGCATACGGAATTACAACCTGGAAAGATTTCTTCCCTTCCGAGGATGAGTTCGAGGTTAAAGAGTGGGGCGCGGCTTACAATATGCCAGTTCCATCAGATACAGATTACAACGTACAGTACCAGAAAACACAGGACATCATCCGCAAACGTATTCCAGAAGCGGTACTTGCTAAAAAAGAAGATTTCGATAAAGTATACGATGATTTCCTCGCAGAACTTGATCGAGCAGGTGCTGTAGAAATGGAGCAACAATATACGGTTTGGGTCAAAGAACGCGTTGCGCTCTGGACAGGTAAAGACGTTAAGTAACATGTCTTAGTTGAAGGCATTGAACCGCAGAAAAGACCCTGAGATGAAGGGTCTTTTCTGCGATTTACTGTGATGTTTTACATTGACGATAAGGATGAAATCTCCTATAATTTTGTTAGTGTAAGCACTTTCATTATGACCTAAAATGAGCTGGAATGTAGTAACAATGAAGGTGAAATAACGGATAGATTGCTAGTCATTAAACTATTTTTCGAAAACGTTTTATAACATGAACGACTAGAATAACATTACTTCAAGAACAGGAGCTATGTAATGACCTCATTAACGAAGAACATACAGCCGAATCGGTTATGGTATCGTCAGCCAGCAACCCGCTGGGAAGAGGCTCTTCCTATTGGTAATGGGCGTCTTGGGGTATGGTGTACGGCGGTGACGTGCAAGAACGCATTCAGCTAAACGAAGACACACTATGGTCAGGATACCCGCGCGACACAGTACAGTACAGCAGTCAGCGATATCTGAAGAAGACGCGTGAACTCATTATGGCAGGGCAGTACAGTGAAGCGGAAGAACTGCTGAACCGTGAAATGTTGGGGCGTGACGTTGAAGCTTATCAGCCGATGGGGCACTTCCTATTGAAGCAGGAGCAGCTGATTGGAACCCCTGTTCAGGAATTCGAACGAGAGCTTGACCTGGAAGCTGGAATTGCGACGACAAGCTATAGCTGTAATGGTATCCGTTATAAACGTGAAGTATATGCGAGTGCTGTGGACGATGTGATGGTATGTACGCTCTCAGCCGATCACGAAGGAGCAGTGAACGTCAGCCTTTCACTAGACAGTCCACACCCGTATACATCGCAGATTTCAGAAGATGGCATGACATTGTTCAGTCGCTGTCCGAGTCATGTCGAATCGAACTATTTCCGAGATCATCCTGAATCCGTCATTTATGAGGATGACCATGGAACCGCCTATGCTGTTAGAGTAAGTATCAGTATAGTAGGCAGCGAGGCTCGGGTTGTGGCTGAAGAGGACAGCCTGCGTGTTCTAGGAGCGGATCAGGTTGTGTTCTACCTGGCGGCTGCAACAGCATTTGAACGTTATGATGTCATGCCAGTGAAAGAAGGCGTGTGGTTAGAGCAGACATGTCGTGAGACCATCGCAAAAGCCAAGTCCTTCAATCCAGAGCAGCTAAGGGAACGTCATGAGCAGGATCATAGAGCGTTATTTGCAAGAGTTGATCTGAATCTGGGCATGACAGGCAATGGTGAATTGCCTACAGATGAGCGATTGTTAGCTTACCAGGAAGGGGCGGAAGACCCTGGACTGGAGGCGTTATATTTTCAATATGGTCGCTATCTGCTCATGGCAAGCTCACGTCCTGGCACGCAGCCAGCTAATCTACAAGGCATATGGAATCATCAGGTGGAGCCCCCGTGGCACAGTGATTACACAACAAACATCAACACGGAGATGAATTATTGGCCAGCGGAAGTCTGTAATTTGAGTGAATGCCATGATCCGCTGTTTGCGATGCTTGATGATCTGAGCCAATCAGGGCGTAGAACGGCTCGTATCCACTATGGGGCTCGTGGCTGGACTGCACATCACAATGTGGATATATGGAGAACATCAACACCTACAGGAGGGGATGCTAGCTGGGCATTCTGGCCAATGGGTGGTGTATGGCTGACCTCACATCTGTGGGAGCATTATCTGTTTACAGGAGATCAGCAATTCTTGGCAGAGCGTGCATACCCCATCATGAAAGAAGCGGCTCTGTTCTGTTTAGATTGGCTTATTGAGGGGCCAGGCGGTTATCTGGTTACGGTACCGTCCACCTCACCGGAGAATAAGTTTTTGACTGAGGAAGGGGAGGCTCGAAGCGTATCCATGGCATCAACGATGGATATGAGCTTAATCCGAGAGTTGTTTGAGCGAAGTATCACGGCTGCGAATCAGCTTGGGCTAGATTCGGAATGGACGCAGGAGCTCGCAGAGGCGAAGAGCAGACTGTATCCTTTCCGGATTGGCAGCGAGGGGCAGCTGCAAGAGTGGTTCCAGGATTTTGCTGAATCTGAACCAGGACATCGCCATGTATCGCATCTATATGGACTGTATCCGGGGATCAGATCAACAGAGTGCATACACCTGAGCTTGTTGAAGCTGCACGAGTATCGCTTGAGCGTCGTATTTCACAAGGGGAGGGCATACAGGGTGGAGCTGTGCCTGGTTGATCAATCTCTACGCACGTCTACTGGATCGTAAGCATGCACATCAATTTGTACGTACTTTGCTTGCGCGATCGACCCATCCTAACCTGTTTGATGATCATCCTCCGTTTCAAATTGATGGTAATTTTGGAGGCACGGCTGGCATTGCTGAGATGTTACTGCAGAGTCATATGGGTGAAATCCATCTCCTGCCTGCAATGCCTGAAGCGTGGGCGAGCGGTAGTGTGAAGGGCTTACGCGCACGAGGAGCCTATACGGTGGCTATGGTGTGGGAGAACAGTAAGTTGGTGACGGCTGAAGTTACCGCTGATCACGGTGGTTCATTAACGCTTCGTAGTACTTGTCCTGTACGTATTGAAGGTCATGAGCAGAGCTTGTCAGAGCGTACAACGCAAGGGGATTATGTAACGACAATAGGGGTGACAGGCGGGCAGACGGTTCGTGTGTCAACAGAGACGGAGGAATAAACGATGACTATTTTTCAATTTCCGAAGGATTTCCGCTGGGGAACGGCGACTGCTTCTTATCAGATCGAAGGGGCGGCGCAGGAAGGTGGACGTGGGGTATCCATATGGGATACGTTTGCGCGTACACCTGGTAAAGTGTTTAACGGAGATAACGGCGATGTCGCGTGTGATAGCTACCACCGCTACGAAGAAGACATCGAACTGATGAAAAAACTCGGTATCAACACGTATCGCTTCTCCATTGCCTGGCCTCGTATTATTCCGGATGGGGATGGAGAGATCAACAGAGAAGGGTTAGATTTCTACCATCGGTTCGTGGATAAGCTGCTTGAAGCGGGAATTGAACCGTTCTGCACGCTGTATCACTGGGATCTGCCACAAACGCTGGAGGATGACGGGGGTTGGGGTAATCGTAGAACGGTAGATGCTTTTGTGAAATATGCAGAAGTGATCTTCAAGGAGTTTTCCGGAAAAATTAATTTCTGGTTGACCTTTAATGAACCGTGGTGCATTGCTTTCTTGTCCAACCTGTTAGGGATCCATGCGCCAGGGAATCGTGATCTGCAAACGTCAATCAATGTTGCTCATGGATTGCTCGTTGCTCACGGTAAAGCTGTCCAATCATTCCGTCGCATGGGTATCACCGGACAGATTGGTATCGCTCCGAATGTGTGCTGGGCAGAGCCTTACAGCAAGTCTCCTGAAGATCAGGCTGCGTGTGACCGTTCCATTGCACTGAATACAGATTGGTTCCTCGACCCAATCTACAAAGGCAGTTACCCTCAGTTTATGGTGGACTGGTTCGCTGAAGCTGGTGCTACTGTGCCGATTCAGGAAGGCGACATGGAGATCATCTCACAGCCAATCGACCTGCTTGGCATCAATTATTACACAATGGGACTCAATCGCTTCAATCCGGAAGCAGGGGCGCTTCAATCGGAAGAATTAAATATGGGACTGACCAAAACGGATATTGGCTGGCCTATCGAATCCCGTGGGCTGTATGAATTTATGCACTATCTTCAAAAGTATGGAAATGTGGATGTGTATATTACAGAGAATGGTGCTTGCATCAATGATGATCTGGATAATGGAAAAATCAATGACGATCGCCGGATCTCTTATTATGAACAGCATCTGGCTCAGATTCATCGGATCATCAATGACGGCATCAATCTCAAAGGTTACATGGCTTGGTCGCTGATGGATAACTTTGAATGGGCTGAAGGGTACCGTATGCGTTTTGGACTCGTTCATGTGGACTACCGCTCGCTAGTAAGAACACCGAAAGAAAGCTTCTATTGGTATCAAAACGTGATTAAGAACAATTGGCTGGAAATTCGCAGCTAAATGCAAGGAACATGAATCAGACTGGAACTAGAATGGATTCGGTCTTGATATGCAATCAAATGAAACGGTGCTCCGATTAAATGGAGGCACCGTTTTTTTATTTTTGGAATGTGTACATAACGGTTGGTTTCGGGTCATTCACGAATGTTTCAAAAGCTTGTTTACGATTTCTGTTATGAAGCAGTCATTTTTGGGTTATACATAACAAGAAGATAAAATATCTATTTTGTCAACAGGTAAACAATAAATAAAGTGTCCAAATTGCGAATAAAATTTGAACATTTGTTGACTAAAAATCATACTAATGTGGTATATTGGTATCAGTAAATAACTTACAAAAAGGGAAAAGGAAGTGTTTACTATGGCATCGAAGACAGCAATGGTAAGCCAATTGGAGCGCAAGGATAAAAATATGCGGCGCGCAGTCTTAACGATGACAGTTTTTGCCTGGATCGCGCTTATTACAGGTGTAGTGATGTGTTTGATCAACTTGAATGAATTTAATGACCGTAATCTTGGCTTGATGGTGGGTATTGGTTTCCTGGTTGGTAGCGTATTCATTTACGTTATTGCTAAAGCGATCGGATTAGTTCATACACGTCATGAAGACGAAGGTGCGGATTAATTATAATCTGCAGGATATTCGTCCATACTAAGACTGGATAAGTAATCGGAATCCAGTCAATATAGCCCTTTGCGGATTCGTTGACCTATTCAACGAGACTGCAAAGGGCTTTATTTTTTTACGTAACATGTGATGTTTTATTATACGGAAATATCAAGTGTGCAAGTAATTTGTGAGAAAAAATTCACACATTTAGGGTGTAAAATCGACAAATTTGTTAACAAGAACAAAAAAGTTGCTCATTTCTGATATCTTTAGAAGGAATAGAGTAGTATACTGATTTTTCAGTATGAGCGAATTTAAGGAGAGGGGATCAAGATGAACAAGAAACCTAGGTCGCTAGCCCGGATTATTATTCCGGTTGTCCTGACGTTGGTTACCATCGCATTGATTGTCTGGCCAATGCTGGCAGGCGGGCAGTACGTTGTTCTGGATCCAAAGGGACCGATTGGCGCTTCACAGAGAGATTTGATCGTAATTTCAACCATTCTGTGTGCTGTCATAATCGTACCTGTGTTGATTTTGTCTGCAGTAATCGTATGGCGTTACCGCGACAAACCGGACAATAAAGCTGCATATGAGCCGAACTGGTCTCATAGTACCAAAGCTGAGGTCATTTGGTGGACGGTTCCAATTATCATCATTGGAATACTCGCTATTGTAACAGTTCGTTACACTTATGATCTAGAGCCTTCGAAGCCACTGGCTTCTGAGAAAGCACCTGTGACGATCCAAGTATCATCATTGGACTGGAAATGGTTGTTCATGTATCCAGAGCAAGGGATTGCAACGGTCAATACGTTGAATATTCCGGCAGACCGGCCCGTGAAATTTGAACTTACCGCGGATTCACCAATGAACTCGTTCTGGATTCCGCAACTTGGTGGTCAGATTTACACAATGTCGGGTATGGCGATGACCTTGTACCTGCAAGCTGACCATGAAGGACAGTATTGGGGCTCAGGCGCCAACTTTACAGGTGAGCACTTTGGCAAAATGCGTTTCGATGTGAATGCTACATCAGACGAAGAGTTTGACAATTGGGTTCGAGAAGTGAAACAAAATTCCCAAGAGTTGACACAAGAGGGCTACGATGCACTTACTGAGCCTGGAACAAGCAATGTTGCTTATTACTCAGCCTTCCCAGAAGGTCTGTTCCAGAAAATCGTAACTAAGTATGTTGTAGATGGTAATGGAGCTCATAGTAAGCACGAAAGCTCAAGTGAAGCTGCTGGAGCTAATCAAGCCACTCAAGAGTCCAAGCAAGACGAGGACAAGAGTGCTAACTAAAGATTCGAAAGGAGAGCCCAATGTTAGAGACAATTAAAGAGTTTGCATCGGAGTTTTTCGTAACTGGTGATCCACTCATCTATGGTGCGATGGTATCGATCGGGATTACGATGATTGCTATTGTAGCGGTGCTAACTTATTTTAAAAAATGGGGCTGGCTCTGGCGTAACTGGTTAACTACTGTCGATCACAAGAAGATCGGTATTATGTATATCATCGCTTCCATTATCATGTTGTTCCGTGGTGGTGTGGATGCGCTGATGATGCGTCTTCAGCTAGCAATGCCTAATATGGATTTCTTACACCCTGAGCATTATAATCAGGTCTTTACAACGCATGGTACGATCATGATCTTGTTCATGGCGATGCCATTTATGTTTGGTCTATTTAACGTTATCGTGCCACTTCAGATCGGAGCGAGAGACGTTGCGTTCCCGTTCCTGAATGCACTGAGCTTCTGGTTGTTCTTCCTAGGAGCGATGCTGTTTAACCTGTCCTTCGTTATTGGTGGTTCACCTGACGCAGGTTGGCTGAGTTATCCGCCTCTATCGGAGCTGTCGCACAGTCCGGGGTAGGACAGAACTTCTATATATGGGGTATCCAAATATCGGGTATCGGTTCCCTGGCTACCGGTATCAACTTTATGGTTACCATCATTAAAATGCGTGCGCCAGGTATGCGTTGGATGAAACTGCCGATGTTCACTTGGTCAGTATTCTCCACTTGTATTATTATCTTGTTTGCATTCCCAATCTTGACTGTGACACTTGCATTGCTCTTCCTCGACAGGTTTGCCGGGGCGCACTTCTTCACACTTGATCTGGGCGGTAACCCAATGATGTATATCAACTTGATCTGGATGTGGGGTCACCCTGAGGTATACATTGTCGTCTTGCCGGCATTCGGTGTGTTCTCCGAGATCGTAAGTACGTTCTCGCGGAAAAAACTGTTTGGTTACAAATCGATGGTATTCGCGATGTTGATCATCAGCTTCCTGTCCTTCTTCACATGGGCGCATCACTTCTTCACGATGGGTTCCGGAGCGGACGTTAATGCATTCTTCGCGGTTACGACGATGTTGATTGCCATTCCAACAGGGGTTAAGATATTTAACTGGCTGTTTACGATGTATAAAGGAAGGATACGCATGGCCACTCCGATGATGTGGACACTTGCCTTTATCCCGTGCTTTATCGTCGGGGGGATGACGGGCGTTCTGTTATCCGTTGCTCCTGCTGACTTCCAGTTCCATAACAGTTACTTCCTGATTGCCCACTTCCACCAAGTATTAATCGGTGGCGTTGTCTTCGGATACTTCGCAGGTCTGTACTACTGGTGGCCAAAAATGTTCGGTTTCCAATTGGAAGAGAAACTGGGCAAATGGGCATTCTGGACTTGGAATATCGGTTTCTATGTCTGCTTCATGCCGCAGTACGCTGTCGGCCTGATGGGTATGACGCGTCGTCTGAGCACTTACGGCTGGGACACTGGCTGGTGGGAACTGAACTTCGTTTCTACGATTGGTGCGTTCCTGATGGGTGTCGGATTCTTGTTCCAAGTTGCACAAATCGCAGACGGTATTCGCAAATACAAATCACTCAAAGCTTCTGGCGACCCATGGGATGCTCGTACGCTTGAGTGGTCGATTCCTTCACCAGCTCCTGAATACAACTTCGCTGTTACACCTCGCGGAGATGATATTGATGAGTGGTGGGAAGAGAAAGAACGTCGTGCTAAAGGCATTCATCCGCCTGAGCCTGTATATGAGCCAATTCATATGCCGAAAAATTCCTCGATTCCGTTCATTATGTCTGTCTTCTGGTTCGTAGCTGGTTTCGGCTTCGTCTTTGGATGGCTATGGATGGCAATTCTCGGACTCGCTGGCGTGGGTATCTGCATGATCGCCCGTTCATTCTCATACGACACGGATTATTACATTCCGGTTGACGAAATTAAGCGTACCGAAGCGTCGTTAAGGGGGTCGGTATAGATGGCTCAAGCAGCCGCTAAGCACGGTGAGAATCATGCACATGGTCATGATCATGGCCACCATGATCCACAGGAAATGAAAATTCTCGGTTTCTGGTTCTTCCTGATTTCCGACGTAATCCTGTTCTCCGTATTGTTCGCAACCTTCATTGTGTTGCGCGACAATACGGCGGGCGGACCAATCTTGTCTGAGTTGATTAAAATGCCTGGCGTAATTGCTGAAACATTCCTCTTGCTCACAAGTTCATTTACGAGCGGACTTGCTGTTCTGGCAATGAACCAAGGTAAAGTTAAACAATTGATTAACTGGCTTATCGTTACAGCCGTTCTCGGTGCAGGCTTCCTTGCACTGGAGATTTATGAGTTTGTTGAGATGGTTCACGAAGGATTCAGCTACACGACGAGTGCTGCTTCCGGCGCATTCTTCACCTTGGTGGGTACTCACGGACTTCACGTATCGCTCGGTCTGATCTGGATGATTGGATTGATGTTCCAACTGAAAAAACGTGGGATTACCGATGTTACTCGCGGTAAAATCAACGTAATCAGCTTGTACTGGCACTTCTTGGACGTTGTATGGATCTTCCTTCTGTCCATCGTCTATCTGATGGGGTGATGTAGATGGCAGAGCACAACACGCATGATTCCCATGGCCATGAACAACATGGTTCGCTGAAGTCCTATGTCATCGGTTTTATTCTCTCTATCGTTCTGACGATCATCCCGCTGGTGGTTGTTCTGAACGACATGATGGGTAAAACAGGAACAATGGTTGTTATTCTTGGTACAGCCGCACTTCAGTTTGTGGTTCAACTCTTCTTCTTCATGCATATTCGTGAGACAGAGAAACCACGCTGGAATGTTATGGCTCTCATTTTCGGGCTTCTGATGATGATGACCATCGTTATTGGTTCGATCTGGATCATGCTTAACAACGCAGTTGCACATTAAGTTTCAGATTATAAAGGGATTTCCCAGTCTATCCATGACTGTGGAAATCCTTTTTTTTTTTTAGATTTTTGCACCCGGAATTCGGATTATCCTAAATAACTCAATGGATGCGAGCGAATAGGTTAATTGAGTGTGAGTGGACGAGCTAATTTATGCGAGATTGTGTGGATATAAACACTTTTAGGAATATAGATGTACATATTTAATTACATGGAGCGTTTTATTTTGAAAAAAAAGGTACACAAAAGATATAAAATGAACTAAAATGAACTTATATGAACATCATTCAAATGACGAAGGGAATGGATTAAACATGCAAAACCGTTACGCTGCACACCCTAATGAAGTAAAAACATATGATACATCTCGTCTGCGTGAGGAATTTTTGATGGAGCAGCTATTCGCTGTAGATGAATTAGTGACTGTATATTCCCATGTGGATCGTTATATTGTAGGAACGGCTGTACCACAGAGCAAGGATATTGCACTAGAAGTGAACCTGAAGGATATCGGAACGGACTTTTTCTTAGAGCGTCGTGAAATCGGTATCATTAACGTTGGCGGACATGGAACGGTAACTGCTGATGGTCAAGGCTATGAGATCGGTGCGAAGGAATGTCTGTATATCGGACGTGGCGTTAAAGAGGTTCTGTTTAAGAGCAGTGACAATGCACAGCCAGCACAATTCTACTTTGTATCAACACCAGCACACCATACGTATCCAACAGTAAAAGCTACACAAGAGCAAGCTCAGCCTAACCATCTGGGCAGCATTGAAAGCTCTAATGAACGCACGATCTATCGTTATATCCACCAAGGCGAGGGTGGCATTCAGAGCTGTCAGCTGGTCATGGGTATTACAGAGCTCAACAAGGGTAATATGTGGAACACCATGCCTGCACATACCCATAATCGTCGTTCCGAAGTATACTTGTATTGGAACCTGCCAGAGGATGGCGTAGTGTTCCATATGATGGGTGAGCCAAACGAGACACGTCATCTGGTTGTTCGTGATCGTCAGGCGATCATTTCGCCAAGCTGGTCTATTCACAGTGGCGTAGGTACAAGCAATTATACGTTCTGTTGGGCGATGGCTGGTGAGAACCAAACCTTCGAGGATATGGACGGCGTAGCAATGAAAGATCTGAAGTAATCCATTGTGCGTGAGACAGGTTATTTATTTTAATTCAGTTATATAGGAAGTTGATTGGATGAATTCATTGAAGCGACATGAAAAAATTATGGAGGCGTTGTTACAACGCCAGGAAGTGACCGTTAGTGATCTAAGTGAACTGCTGCAGGTTACAGGTAAGACGGTAAGGGAAGATCTTGCCAAGCTGGAGAGCATGGGTTTACTTGTCCGTGTACACGGTGGGGCAATGCTGGCTCAGAATGATCAATATGGTATTTTGAACAGCCGCGGAGTCATTGAGAAACACCATCCGGAAAAAACGGAAATCGCCGAACGGGCACTTGCTTATATACGTCCCGGGGATATTGTTGCATTGGACGGCGGAAGTACAACGCTAGAGATGGCGAGACGCATGGATAACCTCCCTTTGACTGTGGTCACAAACGACTTGTTTATTATTGCGGAGTTAACGAAGAAGGAACAGGTACGATTGGTTGTGCCAGGGGAGCGCGAGTTCGAAATATGCTGGTAGGGGACGATACGGCTACCTTTATATCGGGGCTTAATATCCATAAAGCATTTATCTCTACCACTGCACTTCATCTCGAGTTCGGATTATCCATCTATACAGGTGATCTCGTCCCGCTGAAAAAAGCAATGATCTCGGCATCCCAACAAGTGTATGGCGTTGTGGATCATCATAAATTCGGACAATTTGCACTACGGACTTTTGCGAATTGTTCAGAGCTTGATTGCATTATCAGCGATCATCAACTAGATGAAGACACAGCGGCGCTATATAGTCAGAACGGTGTCAAAGTGGATTATCAGAGTTAATTTATGTACGGTTTGCATATCATAACATGCGGAGGAATCACATATGAACCCATTTGATTTGAGTGGACAAGTTGCTCTCGTGACCGGAACATCTGGAGGGCTGGGACAAGGTATGGCGATCGGACTGGCAGAAGCAGGAGCCGATGTTGTACTGGTATCCTATTCCAAACCTGAGGAAACAGCCAGTGCTATTGAAGCATTGGGACGCAAAGCTTATGTTATAGAAGCGGATCTGAGTATTGAGGATGAACTGCCTAAGGTGTTCGAACAGGCATTATCTTTTCAAGGTAAAATTGATATTCTGGTAAACAACGCGGGTATCATTCGCCGTACACCTGCTGCGGATCATGGGCATCAGGACTGGCATGATGTCATTGCCATTAATTTGAATAGCGTATTTTTCCTGAGCCAGTTGGCAGGTAGACATATGATTGAACGTGGTAGCGGTAAAATCATAAACATTGCATCTATGCTGTCCTATCAGGGTGGCATTAATGTACCTGGATATACAGCGAGCAAACATGGTGTTGCCGGTCTGACCAAAGCACTTGCCAATGAATGGGCAGGTAAAGGCGTACAGATTAATGCAATTGCACCAGGTTATATGGAAACGGATAATACAACGCAGATCCGAGCAGATGAGAATCGGTACCGTGATATTACAGCGCGTATTCCAGCTGGGCGTTGGGGAACACCAGAAGACTTGAAAGGGCCGGTTGTATTCTTGTCATCATCAGCCTCAGATTACTTGAACGGTCATGTTCTTAATGTCGATGGTGGCTGGCTCGCTCGCTAGGTTTTCCACCTATCCGATTATAAAGGAGGCATGAATGATGAAACTTGGTATTCTGGCGCATACGTTTGGTAAGCAGCCTACAGCACAGCTTGCACAGACGATCGCAGATAACGGATTCAATTCGGTGCAGCTTGCGCTTGCCAAAGCACTCTCCGATGTTGATTCTGCGAATGGCAAGCTAAGCCCTGGGCTGGCGAATGAGATTGGAGATCAATTTGCACAGCGTGGCGTGAAGATTGCGGTGCTAGGCTGTTATATTAATCCGATAGATCCCGATCCGGTGAGCCGGCGTGCGGATATTGATCGATTCAAGGAACACCTAAGGTATGCTAGAGATTTCGGGTGCAGCATGGTTGCAACGGAAACGGGTGGTTTGGACACATACCTCAGTACACATCCGGATACGTATGAAGAACACGCATGGAATGTATTGCGAGCAACAGTAGAGGAGATCGCGGAAGAGGCTGAGAAGTGGGGCGTTCATGCTGCGATTGAGCCTGTGTCTACGCATACATTGCATACGCGTGAACATATGGTGCGTTTGTTTGAAGAGATTCCTTCTTCCAATCTGGGTATGTTGTTCGATCCTTGTAACTTGATTAAACAGCATCATGTAGCAGATCAGGCAGGGTTCCTACGAGAAGTCATGGAGACGCTGTATCAGCGAATCATTGTGATTCACGCCAAGGATGTGGCTTTCAATGCCCAATGGGAGAAGATTAACCCTGTACCTGGTGCCGGTATTTTAGATTATCCGTTATTCTTTGAACTGTTGAAGCAATATAAGCCGCATATTGATATTTCATTAGAAGGTGTGACTGCGGAAGAGGCGGTACCTGCGGCTAAACATTTGCGTGAAGTATGGAATGGCGTACGAGTATAAACGTTAGCTCTTGTTGTTTCGCAGTAGCAATGAAGTGAGTGAAAATGACTAAAGAGCCTTTGCATTAGCAAAGGTTTTTTAGTATACCAAGACGATGAATACTATATTTATAATTTCTTATCGGAAAAATCGGAAATAATTCTTTTCAAATGCGACATCTTGTGAGAGAATATGGAAAACATACGCCACCTAGTGAGTACACCCAGAGATTCAGAGACGTATACCTAAGGGAGGATTCAGATTTTATGTCAAACGAACGTGAGCTTTCATTTGAAACATTGGCAATTCATGCGGGTCAGGAAATAGACCCAACAACTCATGCACGTGCTGTACCTTTGTATCAGACAACATCTTATGGTTTCCGTGACACTGAACATGCAGCCAATTTGTTTGGATTGAAAGAGTTTGGCAACATCTACACACGTCTGATGAATCCAACAACGGATGTATTTGAGCAACGCATTGCAGCACTGGAAGGTGGGGCTGGGGCTTTGGCTACAGCTTCGGGTCAGGCGGCAATCACCTTCTCACTCCTTAATATTGCTGGTGCGGGGGATGAGATTGTGTCCTCGGCAAGTCTCTATGGTGGAACATACAATTTATTCTCCACGACACTGCCGAAGCTGGGCATCGACGTGAAGTTCGTGGATTCCAGTGACCCTGAAAACTTCCGGGCAGCAATTACGGAGAAAACAAAAGCACTGTATGCCGAAACGATCGGTAATCCTCAAGGGAATGTGCTAGATATTGAAGCCGTAGCGGCGATTGCACATGAGCATGGTATTCCGTTGATTGTAGACAATACGTTCCCAAGCCCATATCTGCTTCGACCAATTGAGCATGGGGCGGATATCGTTGTGCATTCTGCTACCAAATTCATTGGGGGCATGGGACATCCATCGGTGGCGTTATTGTGGACAGTGGAAAATTCGATTGGAAGGCAAGTGGGAAGTTCCCAGGTCTGACCGAGCCAGATTCCAGCTACCATGGTGTAGTATACACGGAGGCTGTTGGACCAATCGCCTATATTATCAAAGCGCGTGTGCAGTTGTTAAGAGACATCGGTGCAACGATCTCACCTTTTAACTCATGGCTGTTGCTGCAGGGGCTGGAGACACTTCATCTGCGCGTAGAACGTCATAGTAGCAATGCACTGGCGGTTGCGGAATATCTGGAAAAACACGACGATGTATTGTGGGTAAGCTATGCAGGTCTTCCAAGTCATGCATCGTATGAACTCGCACAGAAGTATCTACCGAGAGGTCAAGGTGCGATTCTAACCTTTGGTATCAAAGGCGGAGTAGATGCAGGACGTAAACTAATCGAAAATGTGAAGCTGTTCTCTCACCTTGCGAATGTGGGTGATTCCAAATCTCTCATTATTCACCCAGCAAGTACAACACATCAACAGCTGTCAGAAGATGAGCAGACGGCGGCTGGCGTTAATCCGGAGCTGATTCGTTTATCGGTGGGTACGGAGAATATTCAAGATATCCTGTATGATCTGGAGCAAGCAATCAAAGCGAGTCAACAAGCAAGCGTTAGTGTATAAGTTGGTGTGAAGTTTAGCTTCTCATGTAGACTACATGTGAAGATGATATCTGGAAGCTCAGATGAACTAATATGTCGTATTGACCTTTAAGACAAAGACTCTAAATTTAAGTCACCATCCTTATGGATCGGTGGCTTTTTGCTTTTTTTCTTCGAACAACTTTGCAAATACTCATTTACAAATGTTGATCACAGGCATATAATAATCAAAAGTTGGTTGAGGTAAAAATAATTGCATAAGTACAAAAATGATTATCATTCTCATTTGATCGCCATGCTGCTGCGGGATTCCCGCAGCAGCATGTGTCATTTTTAGGGCATTAACAATGGATCTCATTCTCAATACAACTCATCTTTGGAATACGAAATGGCGAAGTCAGCCAGAATATGCGTTCCAACATTCAGAAAGGACAGTGATGAACATGCAAGCTATCCATCAACCCATTCATAAGCAAGTTAAGGCAGAGAAGAGCTCAACGAATTCGCCTAACCCCAACCGCGGCCGTAGGCCAAACTTTCGAGCGATGCTCCACAACAAGGAGATGCAGGCAGCACTAGGTAGTGGACTCTTGATGTTAATTGCTTGGAGTACGGCTTCGTGGTCTCAGCCAGTATCCATCATGTTATACATTGCGGCGTATGCTTTGGGTGGTTGGACAAAGGCAAAAGAAGGAATAGAGACGCTCGTCAAAGATCGTGATCTGGACGTGAATTTGCTTATGATCGCCGCATCGCTTGGCGCTGCAACGATTGGATACTGGAATGAAGGGGCAATGCTCATCTTTATTTTTGCACTTAGTGGAGCCTTGGAAAGTTATGCGACAGAACGCAGTCATAAAGATATTTCATCCTTACTGGCGCTGAAACCTGAAACAGCACTCCGCATCGAGGAAGGACAAATGAATCTTGTTGCGATTGATGAGCTACAGCCTGGCGATTTACTGTTAGTCAAACCAGGAGAACTGATTCCTGCTGATGGGGTCGTGTATCGCGGAAGTTCTTTTATTAATCAGTCATCCATTACAGGGGAATCGTTGCCAGTAGACAAAAGTGCGGGTGACGAGGTGTATGCTGGGACAGTGAACGGTGAGGGGGCATTGTATGTCGAAGTTACCAAGTCGGCGGAGGGTTCTCTCTTTGGCAAAATTATTAAGTTAGTGGAGGAAGCCCAAGCTGAAGTGCCTGATTCACAACGTTTCATTGAACGATTTGAAGGGATTTATGCTCGCATCGTTGTGCTCGTGACATTATTGATTATCGGAGGAACACCGGTATTGCTTGGCTGGACGTGGGGGGATGCATTTTATAAAGCGATGGTATTTCTAGTTGTAGCTTCTCCTTGTGCTCTTGTATCTTCCATTATGCCAGTGATGTTATCCGCAATGTCCAGCAGTGCCCGTCGAGGAATTCTATTTAAAGGTGGGGCACATGTGGAGAACCTGGCACAGACCCAAGTGGTTGCTTTTGATAAAACAGGGACATTAACGATGGGTACTCCTCAGGTCACGGATATCATAACGGCAGAAGCTTACGACCGTGCACAAGTACTTGCTGCAGCAGCAAGTATTGAGAATCTCTCCATGCATCCACTCGCTCGCGCAATTGTGGATCAGGCAATGCTGGAGAATATTGCAATTCCAGAAGCGGAGCAGGTACAGGCACTAACCGGTTGGGGCATTGAAGGTAAGGTGGATGATGTACATTGGAGAATTGGGAAAACAGATGAGATTGATTCAGATAGGGACATTCATTGGTATGATGAACGGGCTCGTCTAGAGGTTGAAGGCAAGACGGTGTCGGTCGTGACAGCAGATAGGGAAATTGTAGGTCTGATCGCAATGCGGGATACGGTTCGTCCACAGGCAGCAGCGGCTGTAAGAAGGCTTGAAGCGATGGGTGTCCGTGTAGCCATGTTAACGGGGGATCGTGCAGAGGCTGCTACTGTCATTGCACGTGAAACCGGCGTAGGTATCGTCTATGCTGATCTGTTCCCAGAAGATAAGGTGAAACAGGTACATGCTTTGCGTAAGCAATATGGCCAGGTGTTGATGGTCGGCGATGGAGTTAATGATGCCCTGCACTTGCTGCAGCGACGGTAGGCATGGGCATGGGGGTATCCGGGAGTGGCACGGCACTAGAGGTAGCTGACGTTGTGCTGATGAATGATCGCATCGAGGAGATTGCATGGGTGATTGCGCAAGCTCGACGTGCGCAGCGAACCATTAAGCAGAATATGGTGTTTGCGATTACCGTTATCCTTGCATTAATAGCTGGAAACTTCCTTCAGGATGTAGCATTGCCGCTAGGTGTTGTAGGACATGAAGGCAGTACGATACTGGTCATCCTGAATGGTCTTAGACTGCTACGTTAGGCCATCAAACGGTATTGTGCTTTCAATCCTGATTCGATGTTCTGTAGGCACTTACAATGAATTCCAACTATTTCATGGAATCTTCATTTATGGCCAAAAAGAGAACCCCATCGGCGGCGGTGAGCTGTTGGAGGGGTTCTCTTTTTTGATTACATATATACGTTATACGTTATGACATTTGTTGTGTGTCGAACTAGAAAAGTTCAGTCAGACCAATCATGGTGATAAGACCGAGTAGGAATGAGACGGTTGCCACTCGTGCGTTGCCATCCCCGTGGCTTTCGGGAATTAACTCTTTGTAGACGATAAACATCATTGCTCCTGCTGCAAATGCCAGACCATACGGTACAAGACCCTCAACCAGGCTGCTAAGCGTGTATCCGATCATTGCTGTAATAATCTCAACGGCTCCCGTGAGTGTAGCAATGCCTAGGGCTTTGAAGCGACCAATGTTCTGGTTAACGAGGAAAAGCGCGACCAGGAAACCTTCAGGTGCATTTTGCAACCCAATGGACAGCGCAATCAGGTTACCTAAACTGGCATCGTCACTGGCGTAACTAACACCAACGGATAGTCCTTCCGGCAAGTTATGCATTGTAATGGCTGCGATAATCATGAAGGCTTTCGCTTCAATTTTGAATGGCATCTTCTCGGGATTCTCCAGATCCACATGCGGAATCTTCATCTCTAATACGAGTAGAACCATACTACCGAGCAAAATACCAACAGCCAGTACAAAAAGGTTCGATTGACCGAGTGCTTCGGGAATGAGATTGTACACGGAGGCAGAGGTCATAATACCTGCTGCGTAGGCAAGCAAAATATCACGGAGTCGATGTGTTACTTTGCGCATAAATAAAATCGGTATGGCACCAAGGCCGGTGGACATGGCTGAAATAAAGCTGCCAATGAGTGCTTCGTTCATGCTTCTATTTTCCCTCCTGATGAAGACTTCTTCATAATCGCTGCAGAGCATTGACACCTTACACAAAAGAGATCATAATGAACAACAGATTAGAATGATTATAAATTAGAATTCCGTTTCTGCATAGGGCAATTGTCATAACACTCCAGTCATATGGACATGATCTGGGCTCTCATTTTTAGTGTATGCAAAGGCGTTTGCTTTTGATGCTGGAGAGTCGAACCTTTTTGTAGAAACCGGGGGAGGAACTATACATGTATAAATCAATTATTATTGGAACTGGTCCTGCGGGACTGACAGCAGCAATCTATCTGGCACGTGCCAACCTGAGCCCACTCGTTATTGAAGGACCACAACCTGGTGGTCAACTGACAACAACAACAGAAGTTGAAAACTTCCCAGGTTTCCCTGACGGAATTATGGGTCCTGAATTGATGGATAACATGCGTAAACAAGCAGAACGTTTCGGTGCAGAATTCCGCACAGGCTGGGTTAATAACATCGACATGAGCGAGCGTCCATTCAAAATTCAAGTTGAAGGTATGGGTGAACTCGTATCGGAAACACTGATCTTGTCTACAGGTGCATCAGCTAAATATCTCGGCATTCCTGGTGAAGAAACCAACGTTGGACGTGGTGTAAGTACTTGTGCAACATGTGACGGATTCTTCTTCCGTAACAAAGAAATTATCGTTATTGGTGGCGGTGATTCCGCGCTTGAAGAAGCAAGCTTCCTGTCCCGTTTTGGCTCCAAAGTAACGTTGGTACACCGTCGTGAAGAACTGCGTGGTTCCAAAATCATGCAGGATCGTGCACGCAGCAACGAAAAAGTAGAGATGGCTTTGAATCGCACTCCAATTGAAGTGCTTGCTGGTGAGAACGGTGTAACTGGACTGAAAGTGTTGAACAACGCAACAGGTGAAGAAGAAGTGCTTCCTGCGAGCGGTGTATTCGTAGCGATTGGTCATACGCCTAACACAGGCTTCTTGGGTGGACAGATTACGACTGACGAGCATGGTTATATTTTGACGACACCAGGCACATCCGAGACGAACATCCCAGGTGTATTCGCTTGTGGAGACGTACAGGATACGCGTTACAAACAGGCAATTACAGCAGCAGGTAGTGGATGTATGGCGGCTATGGATACAGAGAAATATATCGAGAGCTTGGAGCACACGGCAGTTTCTCTGTAAGAGTTCACTGTACGAAGCAAGGTTGCTATATCTACAAATATAAAATAACTAAACTATATGAGGTGAATAGATCATGGAAAACGTAATTGTATACACATCAACAAACTGTCCGAACTGCAAATCAGTGAAAAGTTTCTTGGCTGACAAAGGTATCGCTTATGAAGAGCGCAACATCGAAACTAGCGATGAATTCGCACAACAAGTATGGGACATGGGCGTACGTGCTGTACCTTTGACTGTTATCGGCGAACATCGCATCCTGGGAATGAACAAAACACAATTCGCTAAAGCATTGGACGCATAAATCGGACGAATCGTCTGAGCACCAATAGTGAAAGAATTAAGATAATCTATAGCTATTCCGGTTCGCGCGAGCCGTTTGAATATAAATATGAAAGAGGCCTTAGTCCAGATTAGGATTAAGGTCTTTTTTTCGTTGGGTTAACGTAATTTAGCATCCTCATAATTGTTGAATAGACAGAAGTACGATATGCTTTTTCATAGATCAAGTTGCTAGCAGGGAGGTGAGTAGACAGTATGGACATCGATCAACAGGAGCATTTTCGCTTCTGGGAACAGGTGAGATTACAAGATATCATGGTGAGAAAGGCGCAGCTTGTAAAGGGTGAACGCGTGCAAAATCGGATGCACTCCAGCTATTTTTTGGGTGTTAGAAAAGGCAGTGTGTTAGTGGTGCTCAATCAGAAGACATATTCTATGAACTCATTTGAGATTATGCATGTGCCTGCCAAAAGCTATATTGAGGTTCACGCAGGCTCAGAGGGAGCGGAGTATATTTTTATCTCGTACCAAGCAGAGTGTGCGGCAAAGGAAAGCGATGCGCCATTAATTTGGGACAAAAGTAGATATCCAACGCACATTACATATCGTGTCATCCCAGCTCAACCCATGTTGTTGTATGACCTTACAGACCGAATGCTGGAATTACAGCAGCAAGGGCAAGAGCCGTCAATTACATTTCAGATTAAAGCATTGTTCTACCAGTGGATATATCACATGGTGGATCAATTTCATTCACAGCTTGCAGTTGTAAAAACGGCCAATCCTATCGAGCTAGTCACACTGACTTTGGAGTATATGTTGGAGAATTACGCCAAACCCCATACGCTGGATTCTTTGTCTGAGGTAATGGGGCGTAGTCCGGGACATCTCTCAAATTGTTTCAAGCAGGTGCTGAATCGGGGGCCAATTGACTGCTTAATCCGTTTGCGTATGCAAAAAGCGTGCACGCTTTTGACAGAAAGCAAGCTTCCAATACGCATGATTGCATCCACTATTGGATATCAGGATTCATATTATTTCAGTAATGCCTTCAAAAAATATTATGGAATCTCTCCACAAAAGTACCGTAAACACATCATGGAGGAAGATATTATATCCTTCGGAGGAAGAAATCACATTGTTGGCATTTCAGACCCATGTTATATTCCTTTTTATGATAATGATAATTATTATCAATATTTAGATGGAGGGTCTGACGAAATGATTAATCGTATAAAGAGAGTACCCATGGCGTTGCTCATGGCTTTTGGGTTGCTGTTAAGTGCATGTAGCGGAAGCTCTTCAGGAAGTATGGGGGCTTCAACCGGAGAAGGAAGTACAGCTCAATCGCAAGCTCCAACTACGCAGACGAATAATTCAAGTGAGAATACTACAAATGGGACGGATCAAGCGATAACACGTATGGTTCATACCTCGATGGGTGAAGTTGAGGTGCCTTCTAATCCAAAGCGTGTCGTAACGGATTTCTTTTTGGGTCACATTCTGGCTTTGGATGTGAAGCCTGTGGGTAGTAATGGTTTATTTATGCAAAATCCTTACCTGGAGGAACGAGTTTCAGGGATTGAGGATATTTCGGATAATTTAGAGATGATTACGGGTCTGAATCCAGACTTAATCGTTACTGGAGATGCCCAGACGTATAGTGCTTACTCAAAAATTGCACCAACCGTATATCTTGACAGTTCGGCTCCGGTTCGTGATCAGGTGAAGGAACTTGGAATCATTTTGGGCAAAGAAGCTGAAGCTTCGGCGTGGTTGGTGGAGTTTGAGGAAAATTTGGCAGCAGCCAGAGAACGCTTGAACCGAATTATTAAGGAAGATGAGACGGCAACGGTATTCGCTGGAGGAATTGTCAAGAATATTACTTTATACGGTAATGCATTTACGGGCAGAGGTATCCACGGTGAATTAGGTATTCCCATGAATGAGAATGTAAAACGAGAGGTTGATCCCAAAGTAGGATGGGCTACCATCTCAAACGAGGTTGTTAGTACTTATGCAGGTGATCGTGTATTTATGGCCGTGGACGCTAAGGCGGAATCATTCGACTATGCCAGCGATCCAGTATGGAAGACGTTAGATGCGGTCAAAAACAATGAATTGTACGAAATTGACGGTTATAAATTTTACTTCTCCGATCCAATTTCAGTTATGGGACAGATTAAGGACATTGTGGACATGATGGAAGAACGTGCTCAAGAAAACTCCGCTCGAAAGTGATTGTGTCACAGCTCTGTAATGAAATTTCAAAATGTAAATAAATAAAAACCTGAAAAATCCCCTTTGATCCGTACTTCAGAGTGTGTAGCCACATGAACTCTGTACAGTACTGCAAAGGGGATTTTTTCATCTATTCCAGTTGTTACGTCTAGAAAAAAATACTCATAAAGGTCTGAAATATTACATACACCACTAAGCCTGACAGCATGTACATGAAACCAGCCTTCTTTTTGCTCTGAAACAATCGGAGGATGCCAAGGCTGAACATTGGCGCAAGCACGATCAGGAACAGGAGTACGGTGACAAACATTTGCGCCGAGATATCTGAAGTATCTACGTAGGTCACAGGTGTTCACTCCGTTTCGTTATAGGGAATAACACAACGACGTACATGTCGCCATGACAAAAATCACATATATTCATTATACCTCTGGATTTCTTTAACAAAAAGGGAGGAAATGGGGCAAAATGATGTCAATTTCATTAGTTATTAAACGGATACTCTGATTCTCCCTAAAAATTGGGAAATAGCGGAGTAAGCAGCACCAACTCGTGTTGAACGGCTACCTAGAGCAGCCCATTCAATCTGCAAACTGCGGCGATGATAGGGTAGTGTTCGCTCCTCAACAACTTGTCTTAATGCCGTTTCAATCCATGGTCGTGCTTTGGATAATCCTCCACCAATAATGATACGCTCTGGATTGAAGCTATTGACGATATTGGTGATGCCAATGCCTAATTTACGGCCGATGCCTTCGTATAGTGCCAATACAGCCTCATGCCCCTCAGCGGCATATTCAATCAATTCTTTGGTTGTGTGGGCAGGCAGATGCAGTTGATCATCGGGATGTTCATAGGCTCTCTCGGAAGCGTATAACTCCCAGCAGCCGCGATTGCCACATGAACAAGGTCTGCCCTCGGATTCAATAGACATATGACCGGTTTCTCCGGCGTAACCCCAAGCGCCTTTGTACAATTCGCCATCTACCATAATGCCTGATCCAATTCCAATGCCTGCGCTGATGTAGATTAGATGCCGGACACCGATACCTGCGCCAAAATTCAGTTCGCCATGAGCGCCAGCATTGGCCTCGTTATCGATCGTGACAGGTAGTTGAAATGCTTCCTCTAACATAGCGCGTAGAGGAACTTTCTCCCACTGTAAATTGGGTGCGTACAGCACAGTACCTTCCTCATCGACCATGCCCGGTACACCAATGCCAATGCCAATTACACCATGTGGTGAAGGCGGTGCAGTTTGAATTAAATGATCAGCCGCAAGCGTCAACTGTTCAAATACGGACGACACATCATGATGCTCCAATTGCACTGCATATTCAGTAATAATATGGCCTTCCAGATCCGTAAGTACACCTTTCAAATGTGTGACACTGAGTTCCAAGCCAACCGCATAGCCGGCTGCGCCTCGAAAGAGTAGCATCAGTGGTTTGCGTCCGCCACTTGACTCCCCGGGGCCGATCTCCTGAACCAACTCGTCATTGATTAAATCAGCGACCAGATTAGAGACTGTAGCTTTGTTAAGCCCTGTCACCTCAGACACTCGCGCACGAGAGAGGGGGCATGACGTCTAATGGTATCAAGGACAATCGATTTATTTATTTTTTTGACCAGCATCTGGTCTCCGGTAATTTTCATATTAACAAGGCACTCCTATTCTCTCTGATAAAAGAGTTCACAATGATATCCGTAACAAGCTATTCGACTATTATAGCGTAAACAAACGTCTAAAAAACATTTTTATTTAACTTTGTTTAATGGATAGACAAAGTAAAATCGATGTGATAGGATAACGGTGTAAACGATTTCTTTAAAACTATTGAGGAGGCATTTTACACATGGCCTATTTTGAATCCGTTAATAAAATTGCATTCGAAGGTAAAGATTCCACGAATCCATTTTCTTTTAAACACTATAACCCAGAAGAAGTTGTTGCTGGCAAAACGATGGAAGAGCACTTCCGTTTCGGTATGGCTTACTGGCATACATTAACTGCAGGCGGCAGTGATCCGTTTGGTGCGGAGACAGCTGTTCGTTCTTGGGATAGCTACTCCGGTCTGGATAAAGCGAAGGTTCGCGTTGAAGCGGCTTTTGAATTTATGGAAAAAATGAATCTGCCGTACTTCTGTTTCCACGATGTGGACATCGCTCCAGAAGGCGCAACGCTGCGCGAATTCTACAGCAACATCGATACGATCGTTGATCTGCTGGAAGAGCATATGAAAGCTAGCGGCAAAAAGCTGCTCTGGAACACAGCGAACATGTTCTCCAACCCACGTTTCATGTTTGGTGCAGCATCTACTTGTAACGCTGATGTGTATGCTCATGCGGCAGCACAGATCAAAAAAGGTCTGGAAGTTGGTAAACGTCTGGGTGCAGAAAACTATGTATTCTGGGGTGGTCGTGAAGGTTACGACACATTGCTGAATACAGACATGCAACTGGAGCAAGACAACATTGCTCGCATGTTCCATATGGCTGTTGATTATGCGAAGGAAATCGGCTTCGACGCGCAATTCCTGATCGAGCCTAAACCAAAAGAGCCAACGAAGCATCAATATGACTTCGATGCAGCTACTTCCATCGCATTCTTGCAAAAATATGACCTAGACAAACAGTTCAAGCTGAACCTTGAAGCAAACCACGCTACACTGGCAGGCCATACGTTTGATCACGAGATCCGCGTAGCACGCATCAACGGCATGCTCGGTTCCCTGGATGCAAACCAAGGTGATCTGCTGATCGGTTGGGATACAGACGAGTTCCCAGTGGACATGTACGATGCGACATTGACGATGTACGAAGTATTGAAAAACGGTGGTATCGGCCGTGGTGGCGTGAACTTTGACGCGAAAGTTCGTCGTGGTTCCTTCGAGCCTGAGGATCTGTTCTTGGCACACATCGCTGGTATGGACACATATGCAAAAGGTCTGAAAGTAGCTGCGAAACTGATCGAAGATCGCGTCTTCGATGACTTCATCGAAAAACGTTACAGCAGCTTCAGCGAAGGCATTGGTGCAGATGTAGTTGGAGGTAAAGCAACACTTGCTTCCCTTGCTGAGTATGCGCTGAACAACGAAAACCCACGCAAAAACCAATCCGGACGTCAGGAATTGCTGAGAGCAAAACTCAACCAATACATCCTGGCTGACTAAGATAGTCATAGGGCAAGAGGGATTTATGCTCTATTGGTGTCGCCTATGAGCAAATCATAAGCGAGCTTACAGTAAGCATGAACACCTCTTCCTACTCGGTGCAAGGACAGACATCTTGCACCCTGGACGTTGAACAAGCGTGACATTCAAACCGTCCCCGCTTTCCTCTGGGAAGGCGGGGACGGTTTTTTTTGAAACGTGAGCAGCATGGTCATAGGGCATGCCGAACGAAGTGGACAGAAAGAACCCGTAGAAACGAAGTGCTCGCATTTATCCCCGGAGTTTACCCTTGAACAAGGGGAATGAGAAAATCTGGGGGTAACGGCGATCGGAGGGTCTTGTGACCACGGAGTGACCATACATGCCCAATCAACGATTTACAATGTTCACAACCAATGACGGTGTGATGTCATTGGAGCGCCCTAGCTACCCAAAACGAGTGCGTTGTACGGTTTGAATGAATGTATAAAGGGCATGCGAAACGGAGTAATCAGAAAGAACCCTAGGAAGCGAAGCGTGCGCATTTATCCCGGGATTTCACCCTTTTCAAAAGGGAATCAAGGAAATTCAGGGATAACGGCGATCCAAGGGTCTTCTGATTACGGAGTGACCTTACATGCCCAATTTTTTTATTCAATCCTGCTACAAACGAAAGGAGTATACTTATGAGTTATGTAATTGGTGTCGATCTGGGTACTAGCGCAGTTAAGACTGTGCTGGTTAACCGTGAAGGTAAAGTGGCATTTGAAGCATCTGAATCATATCCGCTCTACCAGCCTAAGGCTGGATACAGCGAACAGAATCCAGAGGATTGGGTAGAGCAGACGATTGTGTCGCTTCGCAAATTGCTGGAGGTATCTGGCGTACAGCCTTCCGAAATTGAAGGATTGAGCTTCTCCGGGCAGATGCATGGACTTGTATTGGTGGATGCCGCAGGCAAGCCACTTCGCAATGCCATCCTATGGAATGATACACGCACAACGGCACAATGCCGCCGCATCGAGAAGGTGCTTGACGGTAAGCTGTTAAGCATCGCCCGGAATCGTGCGCTTGAAGGATTTACACTACCGAAAATCTTGTGGGTTCAAGAAAACGAGCCTGAGCTCCTGAAACAGGCTGCTGTGTTCCTACTGCCGAAGGATTATGTGCGTTATCGCCTAACCGGAGATTACGCGATGGATTATTCCGACGCGGCGGGTACGTTGCTGCTTGACGTTACGGGCAAGCAATGGAGCCAAGAGATTGCAGAAGCGTTTGAACTGCCGATCTCACTCTGTCCACGACTTGTGGAATCCTTCGAGGAAGTGGGGACACTGTTGCCGGAGATTGCGGATCAAACGGGTCTGGCAGCAGCGACCAAAGTATTTGCAGGTGGTGCTGACAATGCCTGCGGCGCGATTGGCGCTGGCATCCTGAGTGAAGGGCAGACGATGTGCAGCATCGGTACATCTGGGGTTATTTTGTCCTACGAAGAGCGCAAGGATCTTGATTTCGAAGGGAAAGTCCACTTTTTTAACCATGGGGAGAAGGATGCCTTCTATATTATGGGGGTAACCTTGGCGGCAGGATATAGCTTATCTTGGTTTAAGGATACATTTGCAGCGGACAAATCGTTTGATGTGCTCTTGCAGGGCATTGACCAGGTGCCGGCTGGAAGCCAGGGTCTATTGTTCACGCCATACATTGTAGGGGAGCGTACACCGCATCCTGACGCTAACATTCGTGGCAGCTTTATTGGTATGGATGCTGGGCATAAGCTGGAGCACTTTGGGCGTGCAGTGATGGAAGGCATTACGTTCTCACTTCGCGAATCAATTGATATTCTGCGTGGGTCTGGTAAGACCGTGACAGAAGTCATCTCCATCGGCGGTGGTGCTAAGAATGAAGCTTGGCTGCAGATGCAGGCAGACATCTTCAACGCAACAATCGTGAAGCTGGAGAGCGAACAGGGTCCTGCGATGGGAGCAGCGATGTTGGCCGCATATGGATGTGGCTGGTTCCCGTCATTGCAAGCATGCGCTACGGCTTTCCTTCGCCCTGCGAAATCCTATGATCCTAACCCAGAAACAGTTGCTGTATATGACGGGTTATTTGCATTGTACCAAGAGGTCTATGGACAGACACGCAGTCTGAATGATCGTTTGGCTCAATATCGCTAATCAAAGAATGAGTGAATTCATACATTAATACTTTTTGATACCCTAAGCATCCGCGCAAGCGGGTGCTTTTTTGCCATATACACTTGCCAATCGCATAGCACATAAACGGCGTAGTACACACAGCTCATATACGAAATAAGCAAGCCTGACATAACTTTATTCCTTGAGCGCATACAGTAGCTATAGGGACACGATTGGTTTCAATGAACAATGATGAATGGCGTACAACATGATTACAGCATGAATGGTTCATCTGATAGATGATTCAACCTGTTAAGGAATAGAGCCCCTATTACGCAATGAACGAGCATACATACATGGTCAGAATTAAAGGGTGGGGGGTGAAGCATTGACAGATCATCAGGACGACAGAAGACCGCATATGACCTTATCGATGATTGTACGTAATGAGGAACAGCGTTATTTAAGACAGGCGCTTGAGACTCATCGACCCTGGATTGATCGGGCAGTCATCATTGATGATGGCAGTACAGATGGCACGGTTGCGATGTGCCGGGAGATACTCCAGGATATACCTTTATTATTAGTAGAGAATTCTACACCACGGTTTGCGGATGAAGTCAGTTTGAGGAAACAGCAGTGGGAGGCAACCATCTCTACCAATCCAGAGTGGATTCTGAATTTGGATGCGGATGAGATAGTAACATCTGATTTTGGAGTGATACGAGATCAATTATTAAGTGGAGAAGAGGATGCGATCTACTTCCGCTTGTTTGACATGTGGAGCGAGACTTCATACCGAGAGGATCAGTATTGGCAGGCTCATGCTTACTATCGCCCATTTCTTATTAGGTATCGTCCTGAATGGGACTATGAGTGGAAGGAAACACCTCAGCATTGCGGCCGTTTCCCGCTAACGATCCAGCATTTTTCCTACGCTTGTCATGCACCTCGGGTGAAGCATTATGGCTGGGCACGGGAAGAAGACCGAATTCGTAAGGTGGAGCGTTATCAGGCACTAGATCCGGATGCGAGATATGGGTGGAAGGAACAGTATGAGTCCATTTTGGATCCGGAGCCAAGACTTCTACCATGGTTGGAATAAGGAAGGAGGAACGAGATTGAAGAAGGGAAAGGCTAAGCCAAACATACTGATTGCGAGTCCAGTGCGCCAAACTGCCGTCGTACTTCGTGAATTTCTTGAATCCTTATGTACGCTGGAGCGAACGACGATAAGAACAGATTATTTATTTGTGGACGATAATGAGGAAACGACCTCTTCGGATATGCTTCGAGATTTTGTAAAAGAAAACGAAGGTACCATTATTACCGTTGACGCGGTGTTGAATGAAGATGAGGATCTTCTGGAAGGGTCATATACCAAAGATGAGGGTGGACACTATTGGCAGGATGAACAAGTCTGGCGAGTAGCTCGCTTGAAGAATCAGATTTTGAAACACGTCTGTGAACACCAGTATGATGCCGTATTTCTGATCGATTCTGATTTGGTGTTACATCCCCGAACGCTGGAACAACTCGTTTCTACGGAGAAAGAGATTGTATCCAATATCTTTTGGACGCGCTGGCAACCAGGCGCAAGGGAAATGCCCCAAGTTTGGCTACAGGATGAGTATCAGTTGTACCGCCGAGGTGTGAAGGTAGCTGAGGGAACGGAAACCGATAATCATACGATCCAGACAGAGCTTTTTTTGCAGCAATTGCACAATCCAGGCTGTTACGAAGTAGGTGGCCTCGGGGCATGTACGCTCATACGCAGGAATGTATTGGAGGCAGGTGTTACTTTTGATCGAATTCCGAATATTTCATTCTGGGGGGAGGATCGTCACTTCTGCATTCGCGCGCAAGCACTCGGCTTTTCCTTGTTTGTAGATACGTATTATCCTGCCTATCACATCTATCGTTTGTCTGAACTACCAGGGGTAGCCGCTTATAATCGGAGGGTTCGACGCGAAGAAGAGACGATCACGATAACGCTATGTATGATTGTGAAAAATGAAGAGAATTCCCTTGCACGTTGTCTGGACTCGGTTAACGGCATTGCTGATGAAGTGGTTATTGTCGATACGGGTTCGACAGATCGTACCCGTCAGATTGCTGCAAGGTATACAGAGCATATTATAGATTTTGAATGGGTGGATGATTTTGCGGCTGCGCGTAATTTTGCCTTTGATCAGGCGACAAGTGAATATATCCTCTGGCTTGATGCCGATGATGTGTTTGAACCTCAAGACCGGGCAAAGCTCATTGCCCTGAAACGATCCCTTGATCCAGCAGTGGACAGTGTGACGATGAATTATAATCTTTCATTTACAGCAGATGGCCAGGTAGCATACAGTCTACGGCGGAATCGATTGGTTCGTCGGGATCGTCATTTTCGCTGGATTGGTGCAGTGCATGAATATTTGGAAGTGAGCGGGCATTTGCTGCATAGTGATGTGGCTGTCACACATAAGAAAGATAAAGTATATACCGATCGCAACCTGAAAATTTATCGCAAACGGGAACAGGCAGGTGAAGACTTTTCTCCGCGTGACTTATATTATTTTGGAAATGAGCTTAAAGATCATGGACAGTATGAGGATGCGGTATCCTATTATACGAAGTTTCTGGATACTGGGTTAGGCTGGGTTGAGGATCAGATTGCGGCATGTCAAAAGATGGCCGATTGCGAAGCCGCACGGAAACGTCCGGATCAAGAGATTGTGGCGTTACTAAGATCATTCGCTTATGACTTACCGAGAGCAGAGATATGCTGCCGTCTTGGCGGATATTTTGCCGACCGTGAGGATTACCGCAAAGCAGTGTTCTGGTACGAACAGGCGACTCAGGCTATACGACCTGCTGACCCCATCGTACCGGTGAATGAAGCCGCGTGGACATGGATGCCTCATTTGCAATTGTGTGTGTGTTATGACAGGTTGGGTAATCGGACAAAGGCGCAAGAACACAATACGATTGCTCTGGCTTACCATCCAACACATCCAAGCATGCTGTATAACGAAAAGTACTTTCGAGAGATGGATGAGGGCAGTGTATTAGAAAATGCATAAAGGAACGATATAACGTTAGTATCCAACGACGGTGATCGGGACAGCTCTCTTAGGAGAGTTGAAACGCTTATCGTCGTTTTTCTTTTTATCCAAAAGTTAAATTGGAGTTCCGTCACATCCTTTTCGTAGTTCAACCAAGGGAAGATATGTTTTACAATAGTTATATTCAACCGAATTGATGGAGCGAGGGGAATAGGAATATGAATTTAACGGAAACATTATTAGAATCAAGGCTGGTTGCGATTGTACGCGGAATTAGCCGGGAAGCGGCTGTTATTGCAGGCCAAGGGATGACTGAGGGCGGCATACGTCTAATGGAGGTTACGCTCAATACGGCAGGTGCGCATCATATTATCGCCGATTGGCGAGAGCGACATGAAGGACAAGCCTATGTAGGAGCCGGAACCGTATTAAATGTACAGATGGCACGAGAAGCGGTTGCTGCAGGCGCACAATTTTTGGTCTCGCCCAATGTCGATCTATCCGTTATTGAATATGCTGTAGAACAGGGAGTAGAGATCTGGCCTGGGGCAATGACACCCACCGAGATCGTTGCTGCCTATGAAGCAGGTGCCAAGGTTGTGAAGCTGTTCCCTATGGCAAGCCTAGGCATCCCGTATTTGCGGGAGATCAAGGCGCCGTTGAATCACATTCCACTGCTTGCGACTGGTGGCGCGAACCTGGACAATATAGCAGAGTATTACGCGGCAGGTGCAGCAGCGGTAGGCTTGGGAAGCGCGCTTCTCCCCAAAGAGGCACTAGCAAGTGGGAATCATGAGCAGATTGCGGCATGTACACGTGCATTCGTAAATGCGGCTAGTATAAAAGTATAGTGACAAGCCATTTGTAAATTGGGTAAATATAAGAGGTTGTTCAAAAAGTCCACTTCTGAACATGCACTATAAGTTTAACGAAAGAAAGTATGGGTGGGTAAGAATGATCCATTTTACCGATGAACCTTAATGTGTAGTTAATATTCCTATCTTATGATGAAGGTATGCTAAGAGCCGGAGAGGAGAGATGCCTGTGAAAACGAGAACGATGGTTGGGGGAATGATTGCTTTTGCTGCCTTAACTGCAGGAGGGCTGTGGAAAGCAGCGGTGAACAGCCAGACACCCAAAAAAATTCCGATCACGTTGACGCCGCCTATGCCCTTTGAAGATGTAACCTTTGATAGTGGTGGAGGGAGAGTGCATGGCTGGTTTATTCCTGCTGCTGCACATGTACCGAAGCCGTGGCCGCTGGTTATCATTGCGCATGGCTGGGGTTCTAATCGCTCCCGTGTACTCCGCTATGCACGCCCAATCTGGGAAGCAGGATACGCTCTATTTATGTATGACGTTCGCAGTCATGGAGAGAGTGATGCCGTTCGAGCGGCTTCAGCTTATCTATTCCGTGATGATCTACTCTCGGCGTTGAAGTATATGTCCACAAGACCTGAGATTGATCCCGAAGCCATCGGGGTGCTGGGACATTCACTTGGAGGGTTAGGTACCATTCTGGCTGTAACGGAGAATCTCCCTGTCTCTGCAGTGATTACAGACTCGATGCCATCTCAATTTGAGGTTATCGTAAGTTCCGAACTAAGACGGCGTCGTCTCCCATTATTTCCACTGGCTCAGCTTATCCCGCGAATCTGGTTCTGGCGACTGGGAGAGTCACTCAAGTCCTATCGCCAGCGCGATCCTGTCATGTTGTTGAATGAACGACGTAAGGGGATGCAGTTACCGCTACTTATGGTTCATTCCAAAGGAGATAATTTTATCCCTCCGAGCGAGCTTGAGTATTTTATGAGTAAAGCCGATCCACCTGTAGAGCATTTATGGGTGAACAGTGGTGGACATAGCTGCTCAGAGGAAGATCCAGCGTTCTGGGAGACGGTGATTCCTTTTCTACAGAAGCATGTTCGGGTGCAAGATCAGCCCCAAGCGGCAGCTAGTGACGATTAATTTATAAATATATAAACAGTGAAACGCCAACGATGTTGGCGTTTTTCTTACGTTTGCGAATGATTTGCCAAAATTCACATTTGTAAAATTGTTGGGAAAAGGACGATTAAAAAGGAAGCTTATGGTATCATAGAAAAGACTAGCAATATTCATGCGGGGTTATTTGATGTGTGTCCATGTATGAGATTGAAGGGAGAGGTACAGATTTGAGTTTTCACGTTCGATTCAAAATGATGACCGCCAAAGCAGCAACGGCTGCAATGGCAACCTTGCTTCTGGCAACGCAAGCTCCAGGATTTGCAGGCAGCGTGTCAGCCGCAACAGCGGAACAGGTAACCGAAGCTTCAACGGGGGAAGATGTATTAAGTGTCGTAAACAGTGATGTGCCGGAAGGAGCTAAGATCTCCTCTAAGCAAGCCAGTGATAACATATTGAAACTATTTCCGTTGCTCCAAAAGGCAACCATTACATCTGCCAATTTCGATTCACCGAACTCTTTTCCGCCGCCAGATTATAAAGCGTGGGAAATTGGTTTTGGAATTCGTGAAGGCAATCATTCCATGGGGTTCAGCGCCACTGTACATGCTGGCACAGGTGAGGTACTCAGTGTGCATCTGCCTTCGGAGCTGCTGGACAAACAGCGTGCTGAATCAGACAGCCAGGTGACAGAGGCCGAAGCAGAGAAGTTGGCTGAAGCATTTTTATATGAAGCGATACCAGATTTAGAGAAAGACGCATTTTTAGCTATTTCTGAATCCTATCCATACGCTGTACAACAATCATTATTCGGCAGAACCGAATATCAGTACCGTTACCAATTGAAGCATGAAGGTCTGTTATCAGAGGCTGAGACAGCTTATGTGAACGTTGATGACCAGGGAAGAGTTACAGGTTACTCACGAGGCACCATTGAGAGCGACTACCCTTCATCGAAGCCGGAATTATCTGCCGAGCAGGCCAAGAAGAAATTTGACGAGCAATTTGATGTTGAGCTCGCTTATATTTCCCCAGATGGCTACTCATCCCGCAAAGGGCAGAAGTATTACCTTGGCTATTTACCTAAAAGTTCAGGCAATGGGCTGGATGCTAACACGCTGAATCCAATTAACCCGATGACTGGTGAAGAAATGACGTCCGATTCGGAGCAACTGGACGAACCCTTAAAGGGAAGTGTAGCTGCTTTTGTTCCGAATACAGGACAGAAATTGAATGCATCTCAAGCCGAGAGCTTAATTAAGAAGAATTTCGACATTCCCAAAGGATATCAATTAGACCACAGCCAGCTGATCAAAGGTTATTATGCAAGCCCTAATAGTCAGGTCTGGAGTTTGAGCTGGAGTAATCGCAATGCCAGTGCTTCATACATGTTCATGAGAGATATCTCGGCACAGGTTGATGCAGTGACAGGACAGATCTACAGTTTTAACGTGTATCAGCGCATCATGCCAGGAACGACAGAAGCGGAAGCTACAGAGGAGACAAGCAGTAAGTCTGTAACCAAAGCAGAGGCGGAGAAGCTGGCGGTCAATACGGCTATTGCACTTGCTCCAGATGCAGCGAAGCAGTTCCGCCTGTCCACAGTCATTGAAATGGATGGAACAAGAACGTTTCTGTTCAAACGATATATGAATGGAATTTTAGTAAAAGACGATTCTCTACAGGTTCAAGTGGCGAAGGATGGTTCTATCACGGAATATTATGCGAGAGTAACTGCAACTCCAGAGCAGTTACCTACAGATGCGAAGCCTGCTATCAGTTATGAGGATGCCAAGGCAACTTATCTTAAAGAGATTCAATTGATTCTGGCCTATTCCCGTTATGGTGGATATGGTATGACGAATGGGGAAGCAGTCCCTATGGGAATCAAATTGGCATACGTGCCAACACGTAGTGAAAACTCGATCTATGGTCTGTATGAGGTACTGGATGCCAACACGGGTGAGTGGAGAAGTATGTATGGAGACTTGAATTCATCCTCCAAGACACAGCCTACGGATATTGCAGGACATGTTGCAGAGACTGCTCTTACAAGCATGGTTCAGCACGGCGTATTCATTGCTGATGATCAAGGGCGTATTCTGCCAGATCGAGTGATTACAAAAGGGGACTGGTTCAACTATCTGGCCAGAGCCATCAATCCGAGTATGGATATGTATTACGGCGGAGACAGTGATGACAAGCCTTTCGCTGACATTACGTCTGATAGTCCTTACTATCCAGCGATTCGAACGTTGCTTGATCAACGTTGGTTAGGTGGATCTGACCCGGAGAAGAATTTGAATCCCCAAGAAGAAATGACACGCGAAGAGCTGGCAGTGTTACTCGTTCGGATCTTGCGGTATGAGAAATTGGCGGGTTTCTACACGCTACCTTCTGACTTGCCTAACATCGCAGATGCAGGAGCTGTGACGAACAAAGGCGCAGTTTCGCTCAGCCTGAAGCTAGGCTTGTTACCTTCCATTGAAGGCCGCTTCATGCCTGCTCGCAAGGTAACCGTTGCTGAGGCTGCACAGGTTTTGGAACGACTTGCGAAGCTGCAAGGCAAGACAGACACGTTTATGAGTGGTAACCGTCTGTATTAAACGTGAGCAAGATGTCATAAGTACGTGCTGAATTCATAGAATAAGAATAACGGTAATCATGTTTATTTTGCTGAAGATAAGAGGGACCTTCTGTGGAAGGTCTCTTTTGATTCTTTTCGACAAAACTAGAAGCCTGATGTCAGTTGCTTTTGTGATACAATGAGGCATGAGAACTTTGCGAAGAGAGGTGGTATCCTTTCATGGGCAAGAATGGGAAACGAATCATCACCATTTTGCTAGCTAGCTGCTTGATTGCTGTGGCTTTACCGCGTACGGTTGATCTGGATCAGTTATATGCTGCTTCCGGCACGACGGACATATCTACGACTGCGGAATTGCGCAAGACGTTGTTAACGGCGATGTCTCAGCGTACAGAGGAACTGGTTTTTACATACAAGGGTAATGTGAAAGGCCTCAAAAAACAGTTGCAGAGCTCCATTGACGAAGCGATGAAGAGCGACCCTTATATTCAGTATACGGTTAAGAGTTACGCATTTAATTATAAAGGTTCCAATGTATCGGCAGAGGTACATATTAAATTGTCTTATCGGGAAACGAAGGCACAGACGGACTATGTGAATCGTAAAGTTGCGAGCGTCCTGAAGGAGATCATCGTTCCAGGCATGTCCAATCACGAGAAGGTTAAAGTGATCCATGACTGGATCGTGCTTAACCTCGCCTATGATACCTCGTTAAAGAAATATACGGCATACGACGGACTAGTGACGGGTAGCACCGTATGTCAGGGGTATTCTTTGCTGGCTTACCGCATGTTAGAGCAAGTGGGCATTGAGAATCGTATCGTCGAAGGTACGGCTGGTGACCAGCTTCACGCTTGGAATTTGGTCAAACTGGATGGGAAATGGTATCACATGGACACCACGTGGGATGATCCTACGCCTGACCGTAAAGGCAAGGTCAGCTATAATTATTATTTGCTGAGTGATACGGAGATGGCGCGTGATCACTTCTGGACGAATAATGGTAAATATCCTGCGGCTTCAACGTTATACCGTGAAGTGCTGCATGGTCTGATTACCGAGGGAGGCAGTAAAACAGCTGCTTATCAGAAGCTGTACCATACCCTGGATTATGCCTTGTATAACGAGAGTGATGCGATTCAGGAACATGCTGCCTTGAAGAAAAAAGTGCAAACGGTCATGAAGGACGGCGGAACATCGCTAACATTCAGATACAAGGGAACAGAGCAAGGCTTGGTTCAGGATCTACAGGATTTATATCAGCTAGGGATGAAGTCAATATCCTATTACGTTTCGAACATGGCAGATACCACTGATTTGCGTGTGAAAATTACATGGACGATGTAATTGCTGATTATGATTTGCTAACAATATGAATTAGAACGGATTCACTATTTCGAACGAGGACGCTTCATGCAGAAGCGTTCTTTTTTTGTCCGAAGGAGAAACAGTTGGCTCGAACAATCGGAGATTGCAGATCGCAAATCTCAATATAACAAAAGACAGCCTTCCCTCCGCACGGAAGGAAAGCTGTCTGTAATTTAATCTGTTGTAGAGGTGAAATCACATTCTTGCAAAGGTACCACTTTGGTTTTCTTAATCCACTTGTAGCCGAGCCACAAAATTAAGAACAACGGTACACTTAAGTATGCAACTAGCGCGCCGCTCCAATCAATATGATCTCCTGTAAAGGCTTGATAGTTCTGACCGATAATGACGATAATGCATAATACAAAAGCAAAGATCGGGCCAAACGGGAACCAGCGTGCACGGTAAGGTAGATCATTCAGATCTCGGCCTTGAGCAACATAGGCTTTACGGAAGCGATAATGACTGATGGCAATACCGAGCCAAGTGATGAAACCACACATGCCTGATGCATTGAGCAACCACGTGTACACGATCCCATCTCCAAACAGGGAGGCAAGGAAGGCCAGCATTCCGACTGCAGTCGTGATGAGCAGCGCGTTCATAGGAATACCTCTTTTGTTCAATCGTGCCAGGAAGCGTGGTGCTTTACCATCCCGAGCAAGAGCGTAGAGTACACGGCTAGAGGCATACATACCTGAGTTACCTGCAGACAGTACAGAAGTCAAAATTACGGCATTCATGACGGAAGCAGCAATTGCTAGCCCGGCCTTCTCAAACACAAGGGTAAACGGACTGACACCGATATTATTCAGCTCACCTTTGAGTAGATTCGGGTGTGTATATGGAATGATTAGACTGATCACTGTAATCGCCAAAATGTAAAAAATAAGGATACGCCAGAATACTTGCCGAATCGCACGAGGTACATTTTCACGAGGGTTTTCACTTTCCCCGGCAGCCACACCGATCAGCTCCGTTCCTTGGAAGGAGAATCCTGCGGCCATAAATACACCAAGCACAGTGAAGAATCCACCATGGAAGGGGGCATCACCTACAGTAAAGTTGCTGAAACCAACAGCTTCTCCGCCCATAATACCAAAGATCATAAGTACACCCACCGTAAGGAAGATAATGACGGTAGCTACCTTGATGATGGCGAACCAGTATTCCGATTCTCCGTATCCCTTAACTGACAGAATATTTAAGGAGAAGATCAATACCAGAAATAACAGACTCCACAGCATGGAGTTGCTATCCGGGAACCAGTATTTAATAAGCACTGTAGCTGCAGCAAGTTCTGCGGCAATGGTAACAGCCCAGTTGTACCAGAAATTCCAGCCCATGGCGAACCCAAGTGCAGGGTCAACGTAGCGGGCAGCATACGTATTAAATGAACCGGAGTCAGGCAAGAATGTAGCCAGCTCTCCGAGACTTGTCATGAGGAAATACACCATGATTCCTACGGCTGCATAAGCAAGAAGTGCGCCGCCCGGGCCAGCGGTAGAGATGGCAGTACCGCTTGCAAGAAATAGTCCAGTACCGATCGATCCACCCAGAGCGATCATGGTCATGTGCCGGGCACGGAGCCCTTTTTTTAGTGATGATCCAGTTGATGTAGTATTGTTGCGGTCTTGCATGGAAACACTCCTTCATTCAAATAAATACGGATGTTGTTCATATAGGTAAGGAATTCATAACAATAACAAAGACCGCAGGCATTCGCCTGCGGTCTCTATATCTAGTCCGCACCACATTGTCCCCGATGTTAAGATAGCTCAACACAGTAGAAATCATACTTGCTTACAGAGGTTGTTCAAAAAAGTTAGCTTAACCTTTCTGGACACGTACTCATAGCAATATGTGCTCTAACTGTGACAGTTCTGCACCTTTCGGCAACAGCCCCAGCGACACTGGACAGAAATAAGGAGGCGTCCAGTGAGCTTCGGCGGGTGCGCCTTTCTGCTGAGATCTCAAGCGGCTCCTTAGCGCCTCCTTCAGCATACTGATCGCACCCGCGACCTCTACCTCATCATCAATGGATGAGGTGTATCTATATGTTTATGAAATTGGTTGGAAACCAAACATGACAAGCTTTGTTTGGTTTTCTAAACAGAGACTCAGTATACCGCTCAATGTTTCCCAGTGCAATAACAAATATTGGGTGAGACATTTTGACCTATTCCGTTTTTTTGTTACGACCAGCCATTTGCTGCCATACCGTACCTGCTGCTTGCTCACCTGATTCAATGCGTTCCAAGGCCATCTTCGCTTGAAGGCTTACTTCGAATTCTGGATCTTCAGCTGCTACGCGTAGAGCTTCTTCCGCTTCTTCCGTTCCAACTTCATATAAGAAACGAGCTGCACGCCAGCGTACAAGCTTGCTACTATCAGTTAACGTGGCTGTCATAGCTGGAGTTGCAGCTGGATCACCAATATCAGATAGCGTATCTCCTGCGGTACGGCGTACAGCGGGCGAGCTATCCTGTAATGCTTGATATAACAGTTCCATCGCTTCTGCTGTGCGAATGTCGCCGAGATAGACAACCGCCAATCTCCGTATTTGCATTTTCTCATCCTTAAGCGCATGAGCAACCAGAGGTAAGCGCTCCGCTGTTGGCTCCATGCCGTCAAACGCTGCATAGCGTACATTCCAGTCAGTGCTGTTCAGAGCTTCTTCAAGTTCAGCACCTTCGAGTTGGCGACGACGTTCTACGAATTCCTCGGCATTGGTGCCGTGCGCAATGGCTTGCTGAATGACCTGATTCAATCGTTCAGCAGGATACGCAGCTTCAAGCTCCTGTTCCACTTCGCGAGCGATATCTGGAAGTTCACCGTAACGAACACCGTAGTCCTTCAGCTTGCGTTCTTTGATCAGCGTAGCACTGGCAACCTCAGTAACGGCTTTGACAAACCGATCTGAGAGTCCAACGCGTTCCTCTTTTGCACCTGCTTTTACCCGGATCTGCATAGGCACACCCCGGAAAAATTGTACGAATACTTGGGCTTCACCAAAGTGTTCACCGGAATGATCTTCACCGTCAATCCAATCCAGGTCTAGACCCTGTTGTCCTAGACGGCTCTGAACTTCGCCAAGGATCACTGACCAGTCGGCATTACCTTTACGATCCAAAGCTACAAAGTCGGTGGTGTGGAACACACTTTTTACACCGGGAATGTGAAGCATTTGGCGAATAAAGGCTGGGGCAGAGCGTTCATTATCCAGCGTATATGTTTTGCGGATTCCGTCTTCCAGACGTTCATCCAGATGCAACATCATCGTATTAGGGCTGGGTGTTGGTTCAATGGAAACAATATTCATCGGTTCATAACCTCCTGTACCGGATTCATCATTAAGTTTACCGTGACTGAGCACGAGTATATCTATATTTTACATGAATGTGTCTAAATTGCGAAATCAACGCTTATTCGTCAAAGGTATATTGTAAAGAAGTACGAAGATTGTTAACACTTCTTTCATGTTCACGCACAAACATTTTTAAATGAAAAAGCTCACAATGGAGGTAATGAAATTAATGGAGGTAACATTATGGAGCCCATTACTGTTCTTTCGGATGGAAGCCGTAGCATTGCATATGACGTGATGATTCCAATGTTAAGACAATGGATCGCTGAGGCGACATGCAAGCGAGAACAAGAAGATAGAATGAATGAACAGGACGGCTGGGAGAAGTCCCGTTATTGTATCGTGGATTATAAGGAAGCCTCCAGTGCCATATCCGCAGCCAATGCGATTCGGGCATTTATGCCGCAGATTCCATTGCTCGTCATCACTGATTTCCAATCACTGATTCGCAAACGGCATTTGCAGCAAATTTCGGGCTCAGGGGAAGTTAAACTTAGTTTGTGGCATCCCGGACAATTAGATCAGTGGGTATGCGAGATTCAGCACTGGCTTCAAACCTCTCCGCAGGAAAATAAAAACGCCATTCCTTCCACCATGTCCATTCGATCATGACCGGGGAAGAAATGGCTATGTATTCATTTGATTTGATGATTCAAGCAGCTATAGTTAAGCTAGATAACATATTTATAGCCTGTTCCCCAAACGGTTTTAATAAAACGAGGGTTTTTGGGGTCGGGTTCAATCTTTTTGCGTAGGCTGGATATGTGTACATCAATCGTACGATCCAGATACGCCCGTTCTGAGCCTTTGATGCGATCCATGAGCTCATTCCGTGTAAATACTTTGCCGGGATTACCGTATAATTCTTTCATGATTTCAAACTCAATATGCGTGACCTCGATCTCTTGCCCATCTACAAACAGAGTTCGTCTATATTCATTGACACTCACATGCCCGGCCACATCGGCCGGTTTTTCCTCTTGGAGCGGTTTATCGGAATAAGTAATGGCTGATCTACGTAATAGAGCCTTAATCCGAGCATCGAGCTCTTTCAGACTGAAGGGTTTACATAGGAAATCATCCGCACCGTTATGTAAAGCCCGAAGTCGATCATTCAACATCGTGCTTGCAGAGATCATAAGAATAGGTACTGTGGATTGCTGGCGAAACGCATCTACAAGATCATTGCCATCCGTTTCAGGCAACATGAGATCAGTCACCACAATGTCTGGTTGAAACTTAGGGAAAAGCAATAATGCATCCTTCGCATGATGAACCCGTTCTGTTATGTACCCCTCCTCCTCTAGAAAGAAAGCGATCATGTCCGCCAGATTTTTCTCATCCTCTATAAGAAGTACTTTGATCATTGAGGTCACACTCCTGGGTGAATTGAATTTGTTAAGAAAATACGAAGTTCATACTTAAATATTGTTCGAAAAACTGCAAATTTTTTAATGATTTTATTCCAAAATATAGGGTGCATGAATCTATTTTATAATAGATACACATATGTATAAAACCTCTTGATGGAGCTAAACTTTAATATTTTATCATGAGCCTAATACAATTGGCGATCAATCAATAATTGCCAAAGAGATAACATGGACTAACTACAGTATAATAGATTAGAGACGATTTAGGGGGAAAAGTGTCGTTATTTACCGTTATTTATGGGAGGAACTAGGCTTGCCATTCAAAATACATAAGAGAAACATCAGAGGGATATGTGCTTATGGCTAAGATCAAGGCAAGACAGATACTGGAGTGGGTCATATTGAAACTGCGTGTGCCCTGGATTGGAACAGCAATCCTTATCCTTTTGGGTACAGCGAGCAGTTTTTTTCCGGTGACGTTATTTTGTGGCGTAAATCTGGTACTGGTAAGTGCAGCGGTGCTCGTTGCCTTGCGTTTACATGGTGGTATCTATGGATTCGTGGCTATGACCGTTATTCTTATCTTGAAACTTTTGTTTGCAGGAGTACAGCCTGAAACGATGGTCATCGCTATGCTACGTTATGTTGAACTCATATGGATGTTAGTGTGGCAGATTCGTTGGAAGAATGGCAGTATCATTAAAGCCAATGCGGTATTTTGGTTAGTGATGTTGTTGCCAATAACAACGTATGGCTACTTCATTCAGGGCATGAGTCTGGAAGATGTGAAGTATACCTATATGCACATTGCTGTCATTAGCATGGTTAATGCACTGATTGCGGGCATTGTGGTGGATTTTTGGATTACGACAGGAGAGGACAAGGCGAAAAGAACGGGCACAATTCCACTTTCTCGGATTGCGTTCAAATACGTGGTGGCTTTTGTGGTAATCGTATCACTAGCCTTGTTATCGGCAGATAGCCGTAGACAACTCGATCAGATTAATGATGCCATTCGTTCGAATCTGGAGCATGCGGCTGTGGCAGTTGTTGAGGATTTGAACAGAGGATATGTAACGGCAGACAATTTGACTCAGAATGTGGAGCGATACCATCATCTATTAGGTGTGAATGTAATACTGCTTCATGCAGATGATGGCAGGGTGGCTGCCTCGGGATTAGGCAATCTGAGGAATGGAGATGTGCTCGATTTGGAGCAGTATCGACTGATCCAGGCAGGAGAAAATGAACTTTTAATTCATTCTGTTGAATCACATCAGCGGAATGTGCTCGATTTCTGGAAACAGATTTCGTTCATCTATGAAGCGAATCAGATACCAGATTTCCCTTATCGGGTCATCATCGAGACAAGCTCTGAAAATTATTATAATCGTATTGAATCGGTCTACCTGACCACGCTCCAGAGTCTGTTTATGATAATCGTTACTTCCATGATTGTTGCTGCTCCGCTCAGTCGCAAAGTGGTAAGTCCGATGCAACGACTTACTCGTGTGACAGGCTCTCTGCCGCGGTTGTTATTCCGCAATAATGGCAAGATGGAGTGGCCAACAAGCCACGTAACTGAAGTACAGATTCTGATTGGTAATTTGCGTAAAATGGCTGATGTGCTTATCGAACAATTCGAGCAGATTCGTCTGGACAAACTTACGCTGGAGGATCGAGTCAGGGAAAGAACCAAAGAGTTGAAGAATAGCGAGGAGATCAAGCGCGCCATTATCGATTCTTCCATTGATGCCATTATCGCAGTGGATTCCAATGGACTTATTATAGAATTCAACCCTGAAGCCGAGAGAATGTTCGGTTTAACGCGGGAAGAGGTCATTCTGCAAACGAATGCCCCGTCTCTATTTCAAGGCGCAAGCTGTGCTGAAATCAAAAAAATGCTTGAGCAATACGAGTATAAGCAGGGCAAGCGATATACCATCGTCGATGAAATTTCCGGTATTCGCCGGAACGGGGCGTTATTTCCGATTGAATACAAGATTGTGGAGATTCGTCTGGGCAACAATGAGTCGTTATACAACCTCTTTATTAAGGATATTACCGAACGAACGAGAGCCGAAGAAGAACGTGTACGGCATGCCCTTGCTCTAGAGCAATTAAATGCAGAGTTGTTCCATGAGAAGAATGCGATTCAGGAGCAGCGGGACATTAGTGAGCATTTTATTGAGTCTGTCCGTGAAGGACTTGTCATGTCTGACCGTTCAGGCACGATTACAATCGTGAACAGACGAATTGAAGAGATGTTTGGCTTAGGAAATTTCCTAGGCAAGTCGATTGAAGATTTTGCCCAAAGAATTGATCAGATCGTCATAACCGATGACTTTAATCTGACAGAGCAAACCCAAGCGTTCCTGAACGGAGAACGTTCCTTTGTGGAGACGGAGTTCTGGTTTAACGATGTGGAGAAAAGTGTGTTCTCTCTATATATCAAGCAGGTAGATGTGCCAGGTAAAAACCATGGATTTTTGTTGGTGTTCCGAGATCGAACACAGGAAGAAAATTTGAACCGAATGAAGAATGAGCTGATTAGTGTCGTATCCCATGAATTGCGTACTCCGGTAGCGACCATTATGGGATATGTAGAGTTAATGATGATGTATGATCTGCCGGCATCCCAGCGTCAGGAGTTTATGGAGACGATCTCATCTGAGGGGGCAAGGCTCAGCAGTTTACTTGATGATGTTCTGGATATCCAGCGACTGGATAACGAAGGGTTAACGTATCACAAAACATATGTACCTCTGCTTGAATTGGTGGAGGGTGTCGCCGAGCAATGGAACATGAAGTCGGTTCAGCGTATTGAGGTTCATGCATTTAATGGTGATTTCTTTGCTTATGCGGATCAGAATCGAATGGTACAGGTGATGCACAATCTCATAGGCAATGCGGTCAAATATTCTCCAGGTACGGATCGTATTGATATCACTCTGTGGGAAGAAGAGGAGTGGTTATGTATTGATGTCCGTGATTACGGCATTGGTATCGCAGAGAACGTGAAAGATCTGCTCTTTACGAAGTTTTACCGTGTGGATAATTCGGATCATCGCCAGATTGGTGGAACCGGTATTGGACTGTACATCTCGCGGAAAATAGTAGAGGATCATCAAGGTACAATTGGCTTCATATCTGCACCGGGTAAGGGAAGTACATTTAAGATCAGGTTGCCTAAACAGAATGAACTCTTGTAGTAATTGACATTAGGAATTCATTGCCCATCATAAAAGCTATAATTTAAGGTTTGTTCAATGAAGTCTTTACCTTTCGGTGCGCGAGGCGTACTGCGAAGGTAAAGGCTTTTTTGGTATTTTACATTTTTCGGGATAAAAAAAGATGAACTTTTGCAAACTGTCTATAGAGCCAATTTTTGCAATTCGTGAATAAGGAGGATGGCTGGGATATGTTTCGTAAACAGGAGAAAACGCTCATCATCGTCTGTCTGGTAGCTGCCGTTGTGGTGTTATATGCCGTTGTGAAAAGTATCATTCGGATCATGAGTTATTGAGAAAGGCTTCTCTCATGCCTAATAACCGAAGCTTAGCAATACATACTGACTATGCTGAAGAGGAGTGTCACCCATGTCATCGCTGGATCCAGTTCTACTAAGTCGTATTTTGACTGGTCTTACTCTGTTTGTTCACATCATTTTTGCATCAATCGGTGTTGGCGTTCCGCTAATGATTGCTCTGGCAGAATGGCGCGGATTGCGTACCAATGATATTCATTACACATTGCTAGCACGGAGATGGGCGCGTGGATTCGTCATTACCGTAGCCGTTGGTGTAGTAACCGGTACATCCATCGGGTTGCAGCTCAGTTTGCTCTGGCCGATGTTCATGCGTGTTGCAGGTCAAGCGATTGCGCTGCCACTCTTCATGGAGACATTTGCGTTCTTCATCGAGGCGATCTTTCTGGGTATCTATTTGTATACGTGGGATCGGTTCAAAAAGAAATACACACATATGCTGCTGCTGATTCCGGTTGCGTTAGGATCATCGGCATCGGCCATATTTATCACAACCGTTAATTCATTTATGAATCAGCCTCAGGGATTCACGCTTGTGAACGGCATTATGAAGGATATCCATCCGATTGCCGCGATGCTGAATCCAGCTACGCCAACCAAAGTATCTCATGTACTGGCTTCTTCTTACACGCTGAGTGCAGGCGTGCTTGCTGGAATTGCAGCATTCAGTTTGCTTCGGGGAAGGGATCATGTGTATTACAAAAAGGCGCTGAAACTTACGACAGTGAGCGCGCTTGTCTTTGCGGTAAGTACCGTCATGATTGGAGACTCTTCTGGTAAATTCTTAGCCAAGTACCAGCCTGAGAAGCTGGCGGCGGCTGAATGGCATTTTAAGACGATGAAAAATGCACCGTTAGTCTATGGGGGAATTTTGGATGAGAACAACGAGGTAAAGTATGCATTGGAAATCCCATATGCACTTAGTATTTTGGCAGGGAACCGTCCTGATACGGAAGTGAAAGGGCTTGAAGAGTATCCAGCAGACCTTAGACCCCCATTATCCATTCACTATATGTTCGATCTTAAAGTAACCACAGGAGTGATCATCTTATTGATTCCGGTGCTCTATGTGTTTCGTCGTTGGTTACCAGGGCGCAAGCCGTATCCGAAGTGGCTCTTATTAGGCATTGTTCTACTCGGACCACTCGCAATGATTGCGATAGAGCTCGGTTGGATGTTTGCAGAGGTGGGAAGGCAGCCATGGATATTACGGGGATATATGAAAGTATCCGAGGCGGCAACGACATCTTCATCTGTAGGTTGGATGCTGGTGCTGTTCATTGTGCTGTACCTGATACTCTGCTTCTCTTGTATTCGGGTGCTTAGCAAGCTATTTCGTAACAAGGAAGCAGAGAAAGAGCTGGATTCACTGGGGCTTGAAGGAGGGATCGTGCATTGAGCTTTGAAATTGCAGGCATTGCGATCTTATGGACGTTTCTATTTGGATATCTAATCGTAGCCTCCATTGATTTTGGAGCAGGCTTTTTCAGCTTCTATAGTCTGCTAACTGGTCACGAGAATAAGATTCACAACATTATCCAGCGATATCTATCTCCAGTGTGGGAAGTTACGAACGTATTTCTTATTTTTTTTGTTGTGGGTCTGGTGGGGTTTTACCCCGACAGTGCCTTCTATTACGGCACGGCACTCCTAGTGCCCGGCTCACTTGCGATTGTATTGCTGGCGATCCGAGGTGTGTATTACGCCTATAATACCTATGGTAACCATGGTAAGAACAGTCGGATTTATATGGCCTTATACGGAGCGACAGGGCTATTGATTCCGGCGGTATTTTCCACCATTTTGGCTATATCCGAAGGAGGCATTATTGAGCAGGTTGGTGAGCAGGTATTTTTTCGCTGGAGAGAGTTTCTGACGAACCCCTACACTTGGTCTGTTGTATTGCTGGCACTTGTGAGTGTGCTATACATTTCGGCGATGTTTTTGTCCTATTATGCCAAGCGGGCAGGGGATGAAATTGCTTTTGAGGTGTTGAGAGAGTATGCGCTGTTATGGAGCCTACCCACGATTTTTGCGAGTTTTCTTGCGTTTTTGCAAATTAACAAACAAAATCCGCTTCACTTTGAACGGATGCTCGATATTTCGTGGATGTTTATTGCCTCGTTTATTTGTTTTGTCATCGCCCTGACACTTGTGTGGAAGCGAAAATATTTGGGCTGGTGTTTTATCGCCGTGATGCTGCAATTTGCCTTCGCATGGTATGGATATGGACGTTCCCATTTGCCGTACATCCTGTATCCGTACATTAATATATATGATAGCTTTACGAATCGAACGATGGGCATTGCGCTGATTACAGCGTTCAGTTTGGGACTACTGGTGCTCATTCCATCACTGGTTTTGATTATGAAATTGTTTCTATTTGATGCGAATTACGTCCGTGGATATTCGGGCAAGAAGAAGGGATGAACTTCATGTATCTGGAGGGTGTTTCCGGCATTCCCGGGATTACAGGTTTGAGTTTTTTTGAGACATTCACGATCATGTATGCTCCACCACTGATTATCGTAGCGGCAATTGCCTTTTTATTTGTGTACTTGGCGATGTGCAAAAACCCAAAGGACTAACAGGCTTTTTTTTTCAAATGGGCTGATCCTGGGTTAAAATAGTAGGAAGGGAGGAGGACCCTTTCATGCCGAAAATTCGTTATAACAATATTGATAATGTAAGCACGGATAAGACGTTGAAGGAATTCAAGCAGTGGAGGGAAGAGCGGCGCAAAAAGGTAAAGGATTATTCGTACACTGTACCTAAGCACCCACCGGAGTTAGACTACTTGCATGCCAATCGGGAGGAGACGACCCTTACCTGGATTGGTCACTCCACTTTTTTTATTCAATACTACGGTTTAAATATCGTAACGGATCCGGTATGGGCAGAGAAAATGGGATTTCAGCGTAGACTGGGTGCCCCTGGTATTCCGATTCAGGATATTCCACCGCTCGATATTATTTTGATCTCCCATTCCCATTATGATCATCTGCATCTGGCTTCCTTACGGAAGCTGATTACAGCCAAAACGCTGTTAATCGTTCCAGATGGACTCAAGCGGAAGATGATCCGTAAAGGCTTTCACCGGTGTCATGAGATGAAATGGTGGGAACATATTACATTGGGTGGTGTCAAAATAAGCTTTGTACCTGCTCAACACTGGACTCGTCGTACTTTGTTTGACACTAACAGCTCTCACTGGGGCGGTTATGTCTTGGAGGTGGTTCATCCCACATCTTCTGAAGACGCTGAGGAAATGGCTGTTACGAACACGCGAAACAATTCAGCAGATACAACAGGCAACACGTCTCATATACAACAATCCGAAGCTTCTGCATCGCAGCACTTAGCGGCGCAGGAAAGCGTAGAGAAGCCACCCGTTGTTTATTTTGTCGGGGATACGGGGTATTTTCCAGGGTTCAAAACGATCGGTGAACGTTTCGATATAGGCGTTACGCTGATGCCGATTGGTGCATATGATCCAGAATGGTTTATGACCTCTCAACATGTGACACCAGAAGAAGCATTGCAGGGATTCGTGGAGTGTGGCTCCCAGCTTATGGTGCCTATGCACTACGGAACATTCAGACTGGCCGATGATACGCCTAAGGAGGCGCTTGACCGTCTGGAAGCGGAACGTGAGAAATTAGGGATAAGCGCGGAGCGAATTCGTGTGCTGGGTCACGGAGAGACATTACGTATCAAGCATGAAACACATAAACAGGACTAACAATAGCAAGCCAAATATGCTAATGTAAGGTTATATCCGCATGAATAATTTATTACCAAATCTTTAAGAGGTTGTTCAAAAAGTCTGCTTTTGATTACGCAGGATGCCCGGGTGGCATCTCTGCGTCAAAGATGGGATTCAGCCGAAATGTCCGATGCTCACGTAGGTTTCCCTACGCTCTGCTACTCCATTTCTATCTTCATCCCATCTTCTCGGTACTGAAAACCGTCCTTTTTGAACATGTATCTTAATGTAAAAAGCGGCCAATTTTCGAATTTGCCGCTTTTTTGTGTTATAATATGGTGCCAGAATAGGCTACGGGATATTGAATCCAAGATTAATGCAAGTTGCTATTCATGCAGAATGCAGATTAATAAATAAAGGATGGTAATGCTTAATGATTAGTACAAGCGGCATAACGCTCCGCTACGGAAAACGTGCACTTTTTGAAGATGTGAATATCAAGTTCACACCAGGTAACTGTTACGGCTTGATCGGTGCCAATGGTGCTGGTAAATCAACGTTCTTGAAAATTTTGTCAGGTGAAATTGAAGCAAACTCGGGCGAGGTGCACATCACCCCGGGCGAACGTATGGCCGTTTTGAAGCAAAACCATTTTGAATATGATGAGTATGCAGTTCTCGAAACTGTAATTATGGGTCATAGCCGTCTCTATTCCATCATGAAGGAGAAGGATGCTTTGTATGCCAAAGCTGACTTTACGGAAGAAGATGGTTTGCGTGCAGGTGAACTTGAAGGTGAGTTCGCAGAGTTGAACGGCTGGGATGCTGAGCCAGATGCTGCTGCACTCTTGATTGGTCTCGGTATCGACCGTGATATGCACGAGAAGAAAATGGTTGAACTAAGTGGTAACGAAAAAGTACGTGTACTCTTGGCACAGGCATTGTTTGGTCGCCCAAACAACCTGCTTCTCGATGAGCCTACCAACCACTTGGATCTCGAATCCATTCAATGGCTGGAGAACTTCTTGATGGATTATGAAGGTACTGTTATTGTCGTATCCCATGACCGTCACTTCCTGAACAAAGTATGTACACACATTGCCGATATCGACTTTGGTAAAATCCAGTTGTATGTAGGTAACTATGACTTCTGGTACGAGTCCAGCCAGTTGGCACTTGCATTGCAACGTGATGCGAACAAGAAAAAAGAAGAGAAGATTAAAGAGCTACAAGCCTTTATTCAACGTTTCTCAGCAAATGCGTCGAAGTCCAAGCAAGCGACTTCTCGTAAGAAACAACTCGACAAAATTACATTGGACGATCTTCGTCCATCGAACCGTAAATATCCGTTCATCAACTTCAAGCCTGAGCGTGAAGCGGGTAAACAGCTGTTGACTGTTGATCGTGTAAGCAAATCGATTGATGGTGTAAACATGCTGAATGAACTTAGCTTTGTCGTGAACAAAGGCGACAAAATCGCATTTGTGGGTCCGAACGGTAATGCCAAATCCCTGTTGTTTGATATCCTGATGGGTGAAGTTGAAGCTGATAGTGGTGAATATACTTGGGGTGTAACGACATCACAAGCTTATTTCCCGAAAGACAACTCCAAATACTTTGACGGTGTCGAGATGACTTTGGTTGACTGGTTGCGCCAGTACTCCAAAGATCAGGATGAAACCTACTTGCGTGGATTCCTGGGACGGATGCTGTTCTCGGGTGAGGAATCCTTGAAGAAAGCAAGCGTGCTTTCCGGGGAGAGAAAGTTCGCTGTATGTTGGCGAAAATGATGCAAACCGGTGCTAACGCATTGATTCTGGATGAGCCAACGAATCACTTGGATCTCGAATCCATTACAGCGCTGAACAATGGTATGATTGATTTTGACGGCACAATGCTGTTTACATCTCATGACCATCAGTTCATTCAAACGATTGCCAACCGTATTATTGAAATCACGCCAACAGGCATCATTGATCGTCAAATGAGCTATGATGAATACCTGGAGAGCGACGAGATTAAGGAATTACGGAATAAGATGTACCCGGTTGAAGCGTAAATAAAAGATAGATATATAAAAAGAACCGCGAAGCTTCCTTAGAGGAAGTCGCGGTTCTTTTTTGTTTGCATCATACATACATAACTACCTAGCATAGAGGCCGTTAGAGGTCACCCTACAGCGTGCCTTGGGAAATACCCAAAGGGCCTAGGATCCGCCAGTACGGCGGCGCTGATTGTTAGGCTTTTTGTTGTTTTGGCTCTTCATTGCTTTTGGACCGCCTTCAAAATAGGCGCTGGATTGGTTACCGGATTTTGATTGTTCCTTCTTTTGCGCCAATTTTTGACGTATCGCATCCTGCAAACTGATTTTTTCTGTTCAGTATTATCGCTCATCGTTATTTCCCTCCCGGTCTTACAGTTAAGCCGTCCGATTTGGACGGGATGTCCTTATTTTATACGTTTTACAAAAGCCCTACAAGGGCAACCTGATAAAATGCGATGAATGAGCTTGAAGATGTTGTTTGAGCACGGACTTCAATATGAGAGATCGTAAAGGGGGAGCACTGGTTTGAATGCTTATGAAGAAATCCGTAAGGGAGAGCGGGGAGCCTGGATTAGCATAGCAGCTTATCTCGTCTTGTCTGCTTTTAAATTAATCAGTGGTTATATTTTTGATTCTAGTGCGTTGGTAGCCGATGGATATAATAATGTTACCGACATTGTAGCCTCTGTCGCAGTGCTGATCGGCCTCCGGATTTCACAAAAGCCTCCGGATTCAGATCATACATATGGTCATTTTCGGGCAGAGACGATAGCGGCACTGATTGCTTCATTTATTATGGCTGTGGTGGGACTTCAAGTGCTAGTTGAAGCCGTAAGATCCTGGTATGTTGGCAGCTTTGTTGCCCCTAATCTCTTGGCAGCCGGAGTTGCGATTATAAGCGCGATTTCAATGTTAGGTGTGTATCGCTATAACTCTCGTCTAGCCAAGCAAATTAACAGTCAGGCGCTTATGGCAGCAGCCAAGGACAATCGTTCGGATGCGTGGGTCAGTATTGGAGCAGCAGTTGGAATCATCGGTGCACAATTCGGTCTACCATGGCTTGATAAAGTCGCAGCTATCGCTGTAGGATTGCTGATCTGCAAGACAGCTTGGGAGATTTTCAGAGACTGCACACACCGATTGACCGATGGTTTTGATCAGAAGGAATTAACCGATCTTCGCTCTTCTGTTGCCCGTGTTCCTGGCGTAGAGACAATTAAGGATGTCAAGGCACGTGTTCATGGGAGTCATGTGTTAGTGGATATCGTCATTGAGGTAGACGGGAAACTTAGTCTGATTGAAGGTCATCAGATCTGTGACAGGGTGGAGGAAGGATTGAAACGATCGCACAACATTATGCATGTACATGTACATGTCGAACCCAGAATAGAAAACGCTACTCCAAAGAATGAGTGAAAACGATACAGTAAGCTAAGGATTAACGATCATGATATTTCAGTTTCCAAAATAAAAAGAGGGCAGTCACGGGTTCACGTGCTGTCCTCTTTACTTATGGCTAGAAGGATTATACGATATTACTGAATAGCAACGTGAATCCAAGCTTTACCTTTCCAAGTGTACACTTGTACCCACTCGCCACCATCAAAACCATCAACAACTTCACCTGTGGTGTCGATTACTTGTGAACCAAGTGCACCGATTGGCTTGCCGTTTGGAGCATCATAGAACCAAGTGCGCTCTAACAGGTTAAGCAGCATCGTAGGCTCAAGAACCTCGTCTCCCGCTTTTACAACAGGCTCATCGAACATTTTGTCAGGTGTAGTTGTTGAAGTTTCAGTTGTTGTTGTACCTGTAACGCCCTCAACCGTGCCTTCTACTGTTTCTACAGCCGGTTTATTAACTTCAACAGCCGGAGTTGTGGTTGCTGGTGTTGTTGCTTCAGTTCCAGTTTCAGGAGTTACTGTTCCAGTAACCGCTTCCTCAGCACCTGCGGCAGCAGCCATCGAACCCATCAACGTTAAAGCAGCGGCAAAACTTACGATTTTTTTCATTTGTAATTCCTCCTCGGTAGGTATGTAATTTGTTGTCCTGTGTTAAAAATAACCAAGCAAGCTCACCTATGAATCACAAATTATAACAATATTTTCTTGCATTCTCCAGAGTCAACTGGAGCATTTGTGGGTATTAGGGATGCTTGTAAAAATCATACTTCAGTGGGATAAATTCAGGTTGGCTATGTCAAAAAGGTCCTATTTACGTTGTAATTTTATAACTGCCGGGAGAGCGGTTCAGGAATAGAGAAGAAGGGAGTGTAATACATAATAGAGGATAGTGGCTGCTTCGCATGTCAAACCATGTATTCATCTGTGTACAACGAACAAAAGCCTACCGGCTAATGTTAGCGCGATAGACTTTTGTATGTACTGCGTGATTTTCATTGCGTTGCCTCATTCATCGCATTCGGCTTCGTCCCGTAATGAGGGAGATTACGAACAGTACAACAAAGATGAAGAAGAGGACTTTAGCGATTGAAGCAGCTGCTTCAACGATTCCGAAAAATCCGAAAATACCTGCGACAAGTGCAATAATTAGAAACAATACAGACCATTTCAACATGAGTTTTCATCCTTTCGTTTAGGAATTTTGGAGCGAGAATTGTTCACCTCGCAGCCTTGTGTAGTTGTTCTTTAACCGAGGACTTTTAGGTTGAAACATTCATCATTTTTCCAAGAAAGTGAATATATGAAGTGGGTTTTATCATTTGTTTCGTCCCGGAAATGGTCGGGTAACTATAGCAATAACAATTCAGATAGTATATCGAAAGCGAGGTTCTTCTATGATCTATCAAATTAGCGTGGCTTTAATTGCGGTGGCCTTTGCAGTCTTGGTTTTCTTTTTAATTCGTACTCTAAAATCCGCTCAGAGTTCATTGGACAATGTATCCCAGACGTTACAGGAAGTCCAAAAAACGATTGATGAACTCAGTTATGAAGTGAAACAGACGGTAAGACATGCAAATGATATTACGGCGGATGTGCAACACAAAATGAAAAAGATTGATCCGGTTATGGAATCTGTTCAAAACCTAGGCGAAGTACTCAACGAAGTAACTGCTGCGGCGAAACAAGTTTCCTCTACGATGATTGCTAAATTCCAAACAAAACGCTCCAGTCAACAAGAAGAACAAGCTGTTGAACCAATCCATGTACAGGCAACGCCAGCCACCAAGACGGATCGTACCCTGCAAAGCTATGATGCTACATATAATGATGCAGCAAATGGTGGGAAGAATTGGTTGAAGTATGTGGATCTTGCAGCTAACCTTTGGCAACGTGTTCGTAAGTAATTAACAATATAAGGTTAACTTGAAGGAAGTCATTTAGAGCGGTGACGAATCTGAACTTCATGAAAGGGTGAGAATCATGATGAAACTATTGCTTGTAATGTTTAGCGTAATTTCTCCCTTTTCCGTTCAACCGGCAGCGACAACCGCTGCTCATGATCTGCCATGGACGGTATTGGAAGAGAAAACGCCAGAAGTTAGTCTGGCTGTAGATCGATCCGAACCAGTTGAGGCATTTCGGACTCTAAATGATATTTCTTTGGATGACGGCATGCATCAAATGTTGTATCAAAAGGGCCAACCGATTGATATAAATGAAGATCCTTATCTAGGATGTCCTGAATTTAATTTTCAGGATGTGAAAGTGGGATTTTGCGAAAATACTGGAGAGATTCAATATGTTCATATTGATGCCTCTCAAGAACGATTTAAGTTGAATCAAGAGTGGATAGAGATGGATCTTAGATCCATACAAGAGGAGCTTGGTGAACCTTATGTTATTGCAGAGGATGGAGAGGTGTACCTTCGCGGAGATGAGGCTTTGAAAGTTTATTTGAAGCCAGGAACTGATGAAATTGAGGGGATCGATCTATTCGATGCAAACTTGTCCTAGGGACAAAAAAACATAAAGCGTTTCATCCCTAAATGCTATGGTTATATATTAAAAGTAGCTTGAGAAAGAAGAATATCAGAGGAGAGTGGAAACGATGAATTCAACCAATGCGCAAGCTTATGCTAAAGTGGTAGAAAACGGAGTCCAGGCGGTAGAAGCAGTGAAAGAGCTGCAAAATACCGGATACCTTGCTGATCATATCTTCGTTCTTGCCCATGAAAAGGATCGCACGGATCGAATTGCAGACACAGCGGATGCGAATGAAATTGGCATCAAGGAAGAGGGATTGTTTGATTCCATGGCTAATCTGTTCCGTTCTCGTGGAGATGAGCTCAGAGCCAAAATTGTATCAATGGGATTCACTGAAGCGGAAGCGGACTTCTACGAAAGTGAATTAGATAAAGGTAAAGTATTAGTGATTGCCAAAAAGAAAGATTGAAGCGTACAAGCTTCCGGTGGTTACGCTCATCTAATGTATCGTATTGAATCAAAAACATAGATAAGGAATGGGGATTTCCCCATTCCTTATCTATGTTTTTGCAAGTTTGGAAGCGGGTCAGAACCGCGGCAAAAACAAGGTAACCAGCGGGGGAATTTCCTTCTGATGGTGCCATTTACAGATAGCAGTTTTTCATTTTTACGCTTATAGTTATAGTAGGAATTATTATGTCTACCGTCGTGTAAAATGCAGAAAATGTAACATTAGGGTTGTTACATGTTATTACAAAAACCAACGAATCGACAAACCCGGAACGCCACAGATAAGGAGATAGAAATGAAAATACTTATTGTTGACGACAATCCGACGAATGTCATTATCATTCGAGAAATTCTGAAAAAAGAGAACTATCGTGACATTGTAACCGCTAGTTCTGCGATGGAGATGTTTGAAATCCTCGGAATAGGTGGAGAAAGTGATGAACTTCGTCCGAGACCGTCGGATATTGACCTTATTTTGCTAGATATGATGATGCCTGAAATGGACGGGATCGAAGCTTGTAGCATCGTGCAAAAGTTTGAGAATCTCAAGGACATTCCGATCATTATGGTTACGGCTATTGGAGATTCCAAAAAGCTGGCGGAAGCGCTAGATGCCGGTGCCTCCGATTATGTAACGAAGCCAATTAACAAAGTGGAGCTGATGGCTCGCATTAGGTTGGCACTGCGTCTGAAGCAGGAGAAGGATTGGCATAAGGAGCGTGATCAACGTATCCAGGATGAGCTTAAGCTTGCGGCCATGGTTCAGAACGCTGTACTTAGCCCAGCGATTGAAGATCCTTTATTTCATGTGAATGCCATCTATAAACCATCCTTCGAACTAGCAGGTGATCTGTATTCGTGGTATCCCCTAGGTGAAGGGCGCTATGGTGTAATACTGCTGGATATGATGGGTCACGGTATTTCTTCTTCATTATTTACGATGTTTATCGCCTCCGTATTGAAGGACACGGTGACAACGTATGTAGATCCAGAGAAGGTAGTTCAGGAGCTGAATCGGCGATTCAATCAGCTTCATCTAGGCAAACAATTGGTACAGTATTATTTCACTGCGATCTACCTAGTCGTTGATACGCGGAAGAAGCGGATCGATTATGTTAACGCAGGGCATCCACCGGCTTTATTTTTCCGTGAAGATGGTTCGATCACAACATTTGACAGCGTGTGCTGCCCAGTAGGTCTGTTCGATAAAATGGATATTGAACCTCAGACGATTCATTATGAGGGTGAAGGTCATATTGCCCTATACACAGATGGATTAACGGAAGCTGTCCCAGGAGATCAGGAGGAACAAATTGAATTTCTCAAGGAGCAGTTGAAAGGTCCACATGGGTGGAATGAGCCTTTGATGCAAACCTTGTTCTTTGATGACGAAATTCCTCAGGAGCGGGATGACGATAAATGTCTGGTATGGATCACGTTAAGTGAAGGGGCGGAAGCGGAGTGAAAATCAGGAACAAACTGCTGATAGGTTTTACCGCTCTGATGGCAATCTTAATTGTTCTTACATTTATAAGTTATGAGCGGCTAAACAACAGTAATCAGCAATTGGATCAGATGTATCAGGAGCGTTATATGAAGGTGAGATTTACGTCGGCTGTACGCGGAGAAGTGAACGATATGGCCAAAGTGCTGGCTAACTTGTTGCTCAACCCGACCAATTCGATTAGCGCCGCTGACGGTGAGCTCAAGGAAATGATGGATAAAGCCAAGGGATATCTCACAGAGGTGCGTGAGCGAGCCGACAGTGCGTCTGAGCATCAGTTAGTTGATCGAGTCAACACGGCATGGGATGCTTATGCGGCTTATGGTACGAGGCAGCTCAGCCTGATGTCGCAGGGGCGTGTAGAGGATGCGAATAACTACCGTAATTCGACGGGACTCGCTGTTCAGAAAGAGGCGGTAGATAGCCTCAATGCTCTTTCACGCTATCAGGATCAGGAGATCGATACAGAAATAACTTCGGCCAACGAAGCTTATACACGAGCTGTACAGATCACATTTGGCATTATGATCGCTGGTGTGTTAATGGCATTAGGTGTCATCATGTGGGTACTGCCAAGCATTACTCGTGGTCTGAACACGGTATCCATGATGATTACAAGCTTTGGCCAGGGACGATATCGGACCATTCGACGGATTAAAATCAAGTCGACAGATGAGATTGGTCAGATCGCGACAGTGTTCAAAGAAGTATCGGGTGACTTAGAAGAGAAAATGGAAATCGAAAAAGCTTATGTGCAAGCACAGCAGGATCAGAATTGGATGAGTTCTAATATTGCAAGAGTTCCAGAATTGTTAAGAGGGATCGGTTCGATTCGTCAGATTTCGCAAATGTTCATTAGTGAATTTACGCCTGTGCTTGGTGCACAACTAGGTGTCGTTTATTTAGTGGATGAGGAGAAACATCCAGATGAATTAAGAAGATATGGAGCCTATGCTTTTGAAGAGAATGGGAGTGTCGGTAAAGAAGTTTATCGCATCGGAGAAGGGTTGATCGGTCAGGCGGCTCTGGATATGAATCCGATTGTTGTAGAGAATACACCGGAGGATTATGTGCATATCGGTTCGGCATCCGGATCATCGCGAGCTACCAGCATTATGATCTATCCCGTTGTTTTCGAGGATGAGCTTATTGGTGTGGTAGAACTGGCTTCATTTGATGGGTTTACCGATCTGCATAAACAATTGTTCTCTCAGTTGATTATGAATTTGGGTGTTATCCTTAACAACGTTCGCCGTCGTTTGCGAGTGGAAGAATTATTGCGTGAATCTCAGGCTCTCACGGAGGAACTCCAAGTGCAATCCGAGGAACTGCAGACACAGCAGGAAGAATTGCGACGCTCTAATGAAAACTTAGAGGAACAGACTGGCGCACTCAAACGTTCTGAGGAGTTACTGCAGCGACAACAGGAGGAGCTTGAGCATTTTAATACCGAGTTGATTGCGAAGACGCGTGCTCTTGAAGAACAGGTGCGTGAAGTCGAAGAGAAGAACGACGAGATTGAGAAGACCAAAACGCAGTTGGAACAGCAGGCTATGCAGTTGTCGATGACAAGCAAATACAAATCTGAGTTTTTGGCTAATATGTCGCATGAATTACGTACACCGCTGAACAGCCTACTGATTCTCTCTCAGTTATTGTCTGAGAATAAGGATGGAAATCTAAGTACGAAACAACAAGAGTACGCTCAAACGATCTATATGTCCGGTGCAGATCTACTGAAAATGATCGATGAAATCCTAGATTTGTCAAAAGTAGACGCAGGTAAAATGGATATCAACTATGAGACCGTTCGAATGGAAGAGTTGACTCAATTTGTCGAACAGAATTTTGGCGCCATGGCGAACAAAAAAGAGCTTGATCTCCATATTGATTTCGACAGTAATCTGCCAGATTGGGTATATACAGACAGCCATCGTGTGAAACAAATTCTTCGTAACTTGCTGTCGAATGCTTTTAAATTTACGAACCGAGGGTCTGTAAGTATTATTGGACGTAAAATTGCCCCAGAAGAACTTCCAGGGTACCTGAACAATAATCAGGAATACGTAGGATTTACTGTGAAGGATACAGGGATCGGAATTCCATCCGATAAGACAGATCTGATCTTCGAAGCTTTCCAGCAGGTGGATGGTACAACGAGTCGTAAGTATGGAGGCACGGGACTAGGATTATCCATCAGCCGTGAACTTGCTCGCCTGCTCGGTGGAGCCATTCAGGTAGAATCTTCTGAGGGTGTAGGTAGTGCGTTTACATTGTATTTACCTGATAATCACGAAGATGAAGCTCCCTTAGAGGAGTCACTCGCTGAGGCAGCTGTTACTTCTGAAATGCCTACTAGACAAAGAGAAGCTCGAATGATGCGTTCAAGCAGACAGACTGTCATCACGCCAGATCCTGACAGCAATGCACTTATTGAACTGTCAGCACCAGAGGCTACAGCATCAACAACGGTAGAGGATGATCAAGGTGAAATTGCAGAAGGTGACAAAGTTCTCTTGATTATCGAAGATGACGTGAAGTTTGCCCATATCTTGATGGATATGGCGAGAGGAAGAGGCTTCAAAGCGATTGTAGCGCTGCAAGGAGATAAGGGGCTTGAAATGGCTCGTCAATATTTGCCTGACGCGATCATTTTGGATATCCAATTACCTGTGATGGATGGCTGGGCGATTTTGGGTGAACTAAAAAGTAGTTCGACCACTCGTCATATCCCGGTACATGTTATTTCAGTCATTGATGACATGAAGCAAGGATTGATGATGGGTGCGATAGCTTACTTGAAGAAGCCGTCCAGTAAAGAATCATTGGATAAAGCCTTCTCACATATCGAATCCTATACAGAGAACCAATTGAAGCGTTTGTTAATTGTGGAGGATGACGAAACTCAGCGTAAAGCCATTATTGAATTGATAGGTCATGATGATGTGGCAATAACAGCTGTCTCTACAGGAAAAGAAGCTTTAACCGAGCTGCATAGCCAGCGTTATGATTGCATGGTGTTAGACTTGATGCTGACCGACATGACCGGATTCGAGCTGTTGGATCAGATTAGGGATGACGAATATTTGAGTGATCTGCCTATTATTATTTATACAGGAAAAGAGCTTGATAGTAAGGAAGAGACGAAGCTTCGTAAATATGCGGAATCCATCATTATCAAGGATGTGAAATCTCCAGAACGTTTGTTGGATGAGACCACCTTGTTCCTGCACAGGGTAGAAGCGAATCTTCCTGAAGATAAACGACGGATTCTGCAGAAGCTGCACAACAAAGAAACGTTATTTGAAGGTAAGAAAATATTGCTTGTCGATGATGATATTCGTAACGTATTCGCTCTTTCCAGTGTATTAGAAGGATATCGCATGGATGTTACCTTTGCTGAGAATGGACGAGAAGCAATAGAGATTCTGGAACAAGATCCGGAAATTGACCTCGTATTGATGGATATGATGATGCCAGAGATGGATGGTTATGAAGCGATGACACGGATCAGACAGATTCCTAAATTCGAGAAATTGCCGATTATTGCGTTAACGGCGAAGGCAATGAAGGATGATCGTGGCAAGTGTATTGAGGCTGGCGCATCCGATTATGTGAAAAAGCCGATCCAAACGGATCAATTATTATCATTAATGCGTGTATGGCTGTATTCGTAAGCCACTAGTTTGGGTAATGAAGGACAATATGATATATAAAATGAATAATTATTACACGGAAACGAAGAGGACAGAAATAGCATGGAGAAGCAAAGCGTTCGCCTTTATCCCCGGATTTTCCCTTTGGAGAAGGGAATCAGAAAAATCTGGGGATAACAGCGATCGGAAGGCTGTTCTGTCATCGGAGTGGCAAGTGTAATCATCGTTTGTTCATTTTGTATAAACGTAAGTAACAAAAGAAGAGTGGAGAGAATTTATGACATCGTGGGAACCTACCGAGGCGGGGGTAGAATCAGACCGCTTGGCACAAGATGAAGAGCGCGAACTGATTGAAATCGAATTGCTGTTGGAAGGTATGCACCGTCTATATGGATATGATTTTAGAAATTATGCCTTGCCTTCTTTAAAACGAAGAATTTGGCATTATGCACATGCAGAAGGTGCAAAAACGATATCTGCTTTGCAGGAGCGCGTGCTTCATAATCGCTCAGCCTTCGAACGATTTGTGCAGAATCTGTCTATTCCTGTAACGGAGATGTTTCGGGATCCATCGTTATTCCGTACGTTCCGAGAACAGATCATTCCTGTGTTACGAACCTACCCTTATATCCGAATATGGCATGCGGGTTGTTCTACAGGGGAAGAGGTCTATTCGATGGCGATTATGCTTCATGAAGAAGGATTGTATGACAAAGCAAGAATTTACGCGACAGATATGAATGATCGCTCATTGCAACAAGCCAAGGAAGGCGTATACGGCATTGAGAAAATGAAACTATACACGACTAACTATTTGGAGGCTGGAGGAACTCGAGCCTTCTCAGAATATTACACAGCTAAGTACAATTCCGTTATATTTCATCCTTACCTGCGGAAAAATATTATTTTTGCCGAACATAACCTGGCTACAGATCGTTCGTTTAACGAATTTAATGTGATCTTCTGCCGCAATGTCATGATTTATTTTAATGATGAACTGCGGAATCAGGTGCACGGGTTATTTCATGAAAGTTTAAGCCACTTCGGTGTCCTAGTTCTGGGGTCTAAAGAATCGATACATTTTACGGAATTCAGTGATGCCTACGAGCCGTTAGACCGGACGGAAAAAATATACCGGAAGATAAAATAGGGGGTTAGGCAAGTCATGGGGCTTAATGAACCAATCCATATATTGTTGGTAGATGACCGCCCCGAGAACCTGCTTGCTCTGGAAGCGGTTCTGGAATCGGAACGATATAAACTCGTCAAAGCAACTTCAGGTGAAGAGGCACTTCGTTGTTTGCTGAAAGACGAATTTGCGGTCATTGTGCTTGATGTGCAAATGCCTGGAATGGATGGAATTGAGACTGCAAGGCTAATTAAAGCCCGCGATAAGTCTAAGGATGTGCCCATCATATTCATCTCTGCAAACAGCAGGGAAGCCGAGCATTTGTTTGCAGGCTATTCAGCCGGAGCTATTGATTACATGGTTAAACCGTTTATTCCTCAGATTTTGAAATCGAAAATTGAGGGATTTGTTGAGATGTTTATGACGAATAAAAGATTAAAGACCCAGACCATGCTGCTGCATCAAAAAACGCAGGAACTGGAGAAGATGAACCAGCAACTCATTCAGGCTAAGGAAGAAGCAGAGATTGCAGCCAATGCCAAGACCGAATTTCTCGCCATGATGAGCCACGAGATCCGTACACCGATGAACGGAGTCATCGGTATGGTTGACCTACTGATGGAGACAGAGCTTAAGGAAGACCAGAAAGAATATGCGGACATCGTTCGTCGTAGTGCCGATGCTCTAGTTACGGTAATTAATGACATTCTCGACTTTACGAAGATGGAATCGGGCAAAATGGAGCTGGAGGAGCATCCGTTTGAGTTGGTTGCTTGCATTCGGGAGGTATTAGGTTTATTTACGGTGGAAGCAGGGAAAAAAAATCTCGAACTGGACTATTTCCTGGAATCTTCCGTTCCCCAGCTTGTTTATGGAGACATGGCAAGATTGCGCCAAGTATTAATGAATTTGATTGCTAATGCGGTAAAATTCACGGATCATGGTGGGGTTTATCTTATCGTATCGGTCAATGAGGAGAAGGACGGAAGAATGACACTGGAGTTTGCCGTAAAAGATACTGGCATTGGTATCTCTGCTGACAAAGTGGATCGTCTGTTCCAGCCATTCTCCCAACTTGATACCTCGATGACACGCAAATACGGCGGAACAGGGCTAGGGCTCGCTATTTGTCGTACTCTCGTTGAGATGATGGGTGGTCACATCTATCTGGATACATCGGAGAAGCGCGGAGCTACGTTTGTATTTACGATCCAGGCACAGCGATATGTGGAAACCGAGTTTGTGGTTGGCGGTGGTGATGAGCAACCGTCTGATGTGAAAAATTACGAGCATCAGCCAAGAGTGTTAATTGTGGATGATCATCCTATTAATCAAAAGCTGATGTCGATCATGCTGAGCAAGCTTGGATTTGTCTCAGATCTGGCTGAGGATGGGCAAAAAGCACTCGACATGGTTCTAGAACATCCAAAATACGATTATATATTTATGGATCTGCAGATGCCTGTCATGGATGGACTGGAATGTACCAAAATCATTCGTGAACGTCTTCCCCAGACGCATCAGCCTGTTATTTTGGCCATGACAGCAAATGTGATGGATGGTATTCAACAACGCTGCTCCGCAGCGGGGATGGATGATTATATTAGCAAACCTGTCAAAATGGGCAGTGTGAAGCAGAAATTATCGCGATTTCAGGAACAACGAAAAATGTTTAAACCCAGATCATCAGCCATGAATCATGCCAATTAAAATAATTTACCAACATTTGTTTTGTTTCACATAGGCTCAAGTTGGGTTATTAGTAAGGAAACCATTGATCAGGAGAGAGATGTCTAATGAATACAAATAAAAATGAAAAATTCAACGCAAAGACCGAGACACACGAAGGCGTATGCACGGTGTATCTGACTGGCGAGCTGGATTTGTCGGTTGCTCCTGAATTCCGTTTGGTCATGGAGCCGCTTGTGGACAACAAAGAACAAGATCTGATTATCAATATGAAGGACCTCAAGTATATCGACAGTACAGGGATCGGAATCCTGTTATCTGTTCTGAAGGCACGACATGGAATGGAAGCACGCTTCGAAGTACAAGAAGTTCCTGCACAGATACAGAAGCTTTTTGATATGACGGGTATTGCCAAATTCTTTGTCTCACAGAAGAATTCCCAATAGGAAAGGATCGAAAAAGGAATGAATGCAGAAGTTGAAAGAATTACCCTTAACTTACCGGCAACAGCTGATTATGTGGATATCGTAAGACTTAATCTTTATGGGGTAGCATCCAAAATGGGATTCTCTTATGAAGATATTGAGGATATGAAAGTGGCTGTATCCGAAGCTTGTAACAATTCTGTACTGTATGCCTACTCCCACGAAGGCGGCATGGTTGAAGTTGTATTTGAGGTGGATGGCGAAACGCTCGCGATTACAGTAAAAGACGAAGGTGCAAGCTTTGACCACATCAACCCGGCAGCAACACGTGCTGGCCTGCATGACAAGGAACTGTCAGATGCTCAGATCGGTGGACTTGGGTTCTATCTGATGCAAGCGTTGATGGATGATGTCAGTGTGGAGAGTGAGACGGGCAAAGGTACGAAAGTAGTACTCGTTAAACGTCTTGCAAGAAGTGAGGAGAAAGTATGAATGAAAAAGTGACTCCCCAGAGTCCATGTCTGAAGCTGTAGGTTTGATCTGGGAATACCAGCAGACCAAGGATAACGAAATTGCTACTGTTCTTATCCGCAAATATGAACCGATGGTAAAAATGGCAGCAGGCAAGATTGCCCGAAATCGTCCCGATCTGTATGAGGATTTATATCAGACAGGACAGATGGCGTTGATTCGATTGCTCCAGCAATACGATATTAACCTAGGGATTCCTTTCGAGCCTTACGCCATGAAGAGTATGATCGGTCATATGAAAAACTACCTTCGAGACAAATCTTGGTACATTCAAGTACCTAGACGGATTAAGGAAAAGGGTGCTCTCGTTCAGCATGCTATCGATGAACTAACCGTGAAACTGGAACGTTCACCTAGTGTAGACGAAATTGCACATTATCTTGACCTTACCCCGGAGGAAACCATTGAAGTATTGGCTGGCCGTGAGTGTTACCATTATGTTTCCCTAGACTCCCCGCTATCACAAGATGAGAGTGCGGCGACATTAGGTGAACTTATTAGTGCGGATGTCAATGACTTTGATTCGGTTGAAAAGCGGATGGATCTACAGCAGGCATTAGGACAGTTGAAGGAACAAGAGCAGAAAGTGCTCATCTTGGCGTTCCAAGATGGTCAGTCTCAGCGGGCGATCGCGCAGAAATTGGGTGTATCTCAAATGAGTGTATCCCGAATTCAGAAGCGAGCAACCGAGAAGTTAAAACAGATTATGTCAAATGCTTCGATGCTATGAGATGTAAATTTTTGATGAAGTTGAGTTCGGCATAATGAAGGACACGTGATTCCACTGGAATGCATACGTGTCCTTTTTTGAATGGATTAGTGAGTGATGGGAGTGCTGTATGTAATAGGATGAACGTATGCTGGATTGGAGGAATTAGAACTCGTGGATGAGGTCGATTTGCAAGTTAGACGAGATCAATTGTCTTTCTCGAATAAGTGGAAATGGTGGGACTGGGTAGCACCAGACAAGCAGGATATGGATGAGGTTTTACAAGAGCTGATGGAATCATTCCCTGAAATGCAATATTGGCTTCGCAAAATTCCAGAAGTGCATTCCAATTATTTATCTGTTCGATTTATGAATGGCGATGAGCCCGTTATATTTGGTTCTTTATTATATGCAGTGAAGAATGAGAAGGATAGCGAACGAAAAGAAAATCAGATGTTTTTTTATGTGGATCAGCGCACACTTGTTACGCTCAACATGGACAATAATACGAGGGGCATCATGAACACCGGAGAACGTGCTGCCATGCTGAATCAATGCAATGAGGCAAAAGACGGCATGTTTGTTTTGTTTCGAGCAATTTTGCACTACTATCACGTCGGAATGGATCATTTTGAGATGAACCTGCGCGAGCTGGAGCGGAAGATGGAATCACGCAACGCACGCACACTGATGGATCAGATCCTCGTATCTCGTTATGAACTGCTGTATTGGAGCAATCTGTTTATTCCTTTTTCGGAGTTAATCGCAGCCTCCAAGGAAGCTTACCTGGATGAGATACAGGATAATCGGTTTTTTCGACAGCTTCAGCACCGAATTGAACGAATCGAACGACTCTTTCAGCATTATGAGAAGGAAATCGACACTTTAATATCTATCGACAATGCAACATCTGGTGTGCGAGGCAATGAGATCATGAAGACACTTACCATCGTAACCTCTGTGTTCACGCCCGCTACTGCAGCTGGTGCGATCTGGGGAATGAATTTTGAGAACTTACCTCTAATTGATAAAACTTGGGGAGTAGTTCTGGTCATTGCATTAATCCTGGCCAGTATGTCTGGCATGTACATTTGGATGATGATGAAAGGCTGGACAGGGGATCTGTTAAGAGTGAAGTCCTCCCAGCCTCCAGTTGATGAGAACAAACGTCCCACTTCCGTCAGGAAAGGATAGGCTAGGAAATCACTCTCCTAATTTTTGTAGTCTTCAATGTAGCCAAGCAGATCCGCAATGTATTGTCCAACAATCGGCATGTTCACAAATTGACTCAGGAGATAACCGAGAAGACCCAGTACTACAAATGTTCCAACAGTCAGTCCTAAGCCACGAGCCATACCTGCTGTGAAATTGGTGATGATTCGTTTCTTAGGATTGGTATAGTTCTCGATGATATCCTTAATCTGCGCCTTTTCAAGACTATCTGCAATTTGATCGAGACGGGTATTGAGCTTTTTCACCTCATGTCGTAATTCAAAAGGATGCTCTGACGTATCATATTGCTGTCTAGGAGGGTCTCCTGATATAGGCGAGTTGCCGTTAATTGTAACTTTACTCATGTTCATTCCTCCTATTATGAGATGGGAAGAGAAATAGCCAGCTAAACTCAGCTGGCTATTTTACATTCAATTAGCCTTACAGACTGGTTGAATTCAGCTCTTTACGTGCATCATCCTTCGCATCCTCCGCCGCTACAGCGACCTCGCTTGAAGCTTTGGACGTTTCATTAGCAATATCCGTCGAAGCTTTGCGAACGGAATCCATAACGTCATTGCGACCTTGGTTCACGGTTTTTGCAATATCAGACGTTTTAGATGATACCGTTTTGGCTAGTTCAGACGCTTTATCACCTACAACGCTTGCCACTTCCTTGGTACGATCAGTAACCATACCTACTTTTTCGGAAAGGTCACCACGCAGTTCACGTCCTGGTTTAGGAGCAAAGAGCAATGCTGCTGCTGCACCTAACAAACCTCCGATGAAAATACCTTTCGCGAAAGTAGAACCCGTCTGTACAGGATATTGTTCTTCTGCTTTATTCATGTTTAATCACTCCTTCTTTAAATTAAGAAACGGCTAACGAAACAACGAACACCTTGTTGACCGATCAGGCAGCCTGTCTGAACAGTCTGGACACAAGCCCCAGCAAGAACACAAAGAGCGCTGTACCAATGATGGCAGGAATTACTGCAAAGTTACCGATAACTGGTCCCCAGTTACCAAGCAAAAGTGCCCCTAACCAGGCTCCTGCAAATCCGGCAATCATTGCGCCGATGATACCACCGGGCATGTTGTGACCGGCAAGTGCATCTCCGATCAAACCAATAATGACCGCCATGATTATGCTGATAATAATGCCCCACATAACAACCGCCTCCTTTAAACTTGATGTAGGATGTTGTCTGTTCGCGTTTGCTTACTTCGTATATAAACGCGGTGCTTCAAGGTGAAACAGTTAAACTTGTCGTTAGACCGCTGGAAATTTATATGTAATGTATCTTGTCCGCGCTCTTAGCTCCGCTGTTTAATAGCAGGAATCATGCAGAGAATCCAAGCTAGACCTGCCATGAATCCAGTGAAAACATCGGAAGGATAATGAACACCTAACATGATCCGACTTAGACCAATCAACGTTACAAATATGATGCCACATAAAATAGGAATTCCTGGTCTGGATGTTCGTAATTGCCGTTCAATAGCCCAGATGACGAAGAGCATGCCGTAAAAGCCCATGGAGATCATGGCATGTCCACTAGGAAAGCTATAGCCGTGAACAACTAATAGATGCTCAAGCTCGGGTCTGCTACGTTGGAAAATCTCTTTTAATCCAGTATTCAGTGCCCACATAATGGCGAAACTGCCCAATAACGCATATCCATACAAGTAGAACCGAGGAATTCGCTGTAGGAAAAACAGGAGCGTGAAGCCGATGGCTGCGAGAGCAGAGATCTTAAAGGATCCAAGCGCAGTAATAAACGAAGTGAAAGGAAACAGTTGAAGACGAGTTTCGGAATGAAGATAGAATAAACGTTGGATCTGATGATCCCATTGCAAAATCACATCCGTGCCCAGGATGGAGGCAAGAGCAGCAATAAGAAATACAACGACAGAACTCATGACAATGCCTGCGATGCTCCATATAAGTAGAGCACGAATTGGTGAATTGGGTTTAGCCAAAAAGCTCGGTGAGGACTGGGCGTTACGTAGCATGATGAGTATCTCCTCCGTTGAAGTAGTCAGATGGGAATATGGTTAATGCTTTACCCGAAAGATATGTCGAAAAAACTGTAAAAATGAAGTTTTTGTACTATACTAATTAAGATATCCCATGCGGCGTCGTGACGCAAAGCAGATATGATTATGGGAGCATAAAGGAGAGAACTCGCATGGAGAGTGCCCTGTTAGTTAAAGAATACCGTGCTGGCGAGATGGAGTGCGCCCACTACGGTCACATAAGTATTACAGACGAATACGGTAAAGTGGTTTATTCAGTAGGTAATCCACATTTTAGAGCGTTTACGCGTTCATCAGCCAAACCGTTTCAAGCCATTCCAGGCATTCGTGCAGGAATTGCGTCTCACTATGGGTTATCTGCTCAAGAGATTGCTATTATGGCATCCTCACATCGATCAGAACCAGTTCATATCCAAGTATTGGAGCAGTTATCTGCCAAAATCGGACTGGGAGAAGAATGTCTAGTCTGTGCGGCGAGTTACCCTCTCAATGAGGAGAGTCGAAATGAATGGTTACGTGGTCAGGGAGAGAAGCGCCGGATTTTGCATAACTGTTCAGGGAAACACTTAGGTATTCTTGGATACAGTCAGATGAAGAAGGTTGATCTAGGCAGTTACGCTGAGCGAGAACATCCGGTACAGCGCGAGATTTTAGAGACGATGGCGTACATGGCCGGAATTGAGCAGCATGAAATTCAACTAGGGACGGATGGCTGCGGCTTTCCGGTATTTTCGTTGCCATTATCAGCATTATCGAACGCTTATCTGAAATTAGCCTGTCCAGATCTAATCGAGGATGCTTCGACACGCAGTGCGGTAGAGACCATTACAGCAGCAATGAACGAATTTCCACTCATGGTAGGTGGTACTCATCGCGTAGACTCTGTTCTACTGGAAGACGACAACATCGTAGCCAAGGGCGGATTCAAGGGTGTATTCGGTTTTGCGCTCAAAAAAGAAAGATTAGGCATCACCTTTAAGATCCTTGATGGTTCAGAGGAAGAATGGGCTTGGATTGCCCAGTCAATTCTTGAGCAGATTGGTTATGCGAACCAAGCAACGATTGCAAGGTTACGCGAAATATATCCACCAGATATCCGAAATGATGCTGGCACAATTGTAGGACGGGCAGAGAGTGAATTCATTTTACAATCAACTGAAAAAAGCGTATAAACTGAACTAAAGTGCATGATTAGAATGGTCTAACCAAGGGTAAACATGACATACCAACTGGTATGAATCTATACAATTCGTTTACATGAAGGACTGCTGGAGAGATACTGGCAGCTCTAACCCTTGGAGGTGGATGAACATGATTAAAGTAGTGACATCGGAAGAAAGGCACACGTCGGATCGCGGTTGGATACACAGTGAGTTTAGCTTTTCTTTTGCAGATTATGATGACCCAAGCAATGCCCATTTTGGCTGCCTGTTAGCTCATAATGACAACACGCTGATGCCGCAAGAGGGCTTTAAGAGACATCCACATCATGATCTAGAGATTGTTAGTTATGTCATTTCAGGCACGTTGAAGCATACAGATACAATGGGAACAGAAGAATTGCTGGAACCCGGAACCGTACAAGTGATGAGTGCGGGGACAGGAGTAGAGCATTCGGAGACCAATCCTTCAACAGAGGAGCCGGTACGTTTTCTGCAAATGTGGTTCTTGCCTTCTGAGCGGAAAGCAAAGCCAACGTATACGAACCGGCGTTTTCAGCCGGAGGATCATCTGAACCGTTTGTGCCCTATCGTGTCAGGGCAAGCCGGGGAAGGCACGGAGGATGCGTTACCTATTCATCAGGACGTTACATGTTATTTGTCCAAATTGGAATCTGGCAAAAAGCTAATGTATCCACAACATGAAGATAGGCGGACACACCTTTTCCTGATCAGTGGTCATATCTCCATTGAATGTGCAGATGGCAACTTCGATCTTAAACCTGGAGATGCAGCACGAATTCGTAAGAGCTGTGATCTGCAGATCACTGGAACGGGCAGCGAGCCTGCTGAATTTGTATTGATTGATCTACCATAAGAAGTTATGTTCTGATGCATTAGTGTTCAGGATGATGCGGATTTGTACTGAATCTGTTCCTATGAATATTGGAAAATAAATAAACAGAAGAGGATCTATTCCCACAATGATGTGGAGAATAGATCCTCTTCTGTGCTAAGGCTTCTTTCGTTGCACTCTGCGATGTAGTATCAACTGTAGTCAGCCATCATGCTATTTGACAATCTGACAGGAGAGAAGTTACTTGCGCAGGTTACCAAGTTCAGAAGCTACAGCTTCAACCTCAGAGATGCTCAAGTGTTCTTTTCCCATAACCATCTCATACAGATCGTGAAGGTCTTCATACTTTTCCAGTGGAAAAGATGATCCTTGCATTGCGGCTCCACTCGCCATCCGCAATTTGGTTTTGATTGCCTCAATCATATATTCCATGTTGGCAGTACTTGCTTGCGTTAAATCCATCGTTATGTCCATCCCTTCCCTATCGGAAACTGTTGTCATTGTATCATGATTGGACTGGCTCAGGCGAATGCTTTTGCGGGAAAAGAGGGCATCGGGTAAAATGATGGATACAATAACAGTCGACATCCATACGATGTGCGAAGGAGGAAATGTTTTTGGCAGCATATAAGCGGGAATTGATCCGCAAGCAGAATCGAGAAACCCGTAGAAGTGTGCAGGGAGAAGAGCTAGATTTATTTTTCCACAACATATATCAGGTTCACTCCCCAGATGAGATCACCTTTGTGTGTATTGGTACAGATCGTTCTACAGGTGATGCACTCGGGCCGTTAACAGGGAGTTTGCTGGAAGGAAAAGGAGTGGGGCATGTTATAGGAACAATGCCATATCCTTGTGATGCAGACACGCTGCAACAGAAGCTGGCATGCATCCCGCCACATCAAGTCATCATTGCCATTGATGCGTGTCTGGGGCCGAAGGCTGCGATAGGTCACTTTTACCTTTTTAATCAGGCCTTGAATCCAGCTGAATCTGTAGGGGGCAACCTGCCATCCGTCGGACATTATAGTGTAGCCGCTGTGGTGAATGCGAATGGGCCAAGACCATATACTGTGTTGCAAATGACGTCTCTTCACCAGGTGATGAACATGTCCCAGATGATTGCAGAAGCCGTGTTGCAAGCAGCAGTTTCGGGCAAACCGTTTCATTCCTGATAGGAATGCTTAATAATATACAACCTGAACCAGATTCATTACAATGAACGCAAGTGCATTTATTATGTGTAGAGAGAGGGATACATATGGAAAAAGTGATGTGTGATGGAACGACAATTTGTTATGCTGAACAAGGTCAAGGAGATGCGCTGATCTTACTCCACGGATATTGTGGTAGCTCTTCCTATTGGGATGAAGTGGTACCTGAGCTTGCACGAAGCTATCGCTGTATCGTGCCTGATCTGCGTGGACACGGGAAAACGGATGCGCCTGTAGGAAGTTATACGATGGATCAGATGGGCAATGATGTACTGCAATTAATGGATGAGTTAAAGGTAGAAAAGGCAACTCTGCTTGGTCACTCCATGGGAGGTTACATCGCCTTGTCTATTGCTCAGCGTCATCCAGAACGACTCAATGCCTTTGGTTTGATTCATTCTACGGCTTACCCGGATAGCGAAGAGGGGAAAGAAAAACGACTTCGTGCCGTGTCAACGATACAGACGGATGGAATTGTGAATTTCGTGGATGGTTTGGTTCCCGCGTTATTTGCCCCAGAACATGTAGAGTCCATGTCGGCACAAGTTACACGTGTGAAAGAAATTGGGTATCAGACAGCACCACAAGGAGCTGCTGGCGCTGCGCTCGCTATGCGTGAACGTCCAGATCGTCGTGATGTTTTGTCAGCTACACCATTACCTGTACTGTTGGTTGCTGGAGAGAAGGACGCTGTCATTCCGCCAGAACGCACTTTCACAAGTGATAAGCCACATATCGTACAAGCGGTAATTCCCGGAGTGGGACATATGAGCATGTATGAGGCACCGGAACAGTTAATTCAGGTGATTAAGCAATTTATGGATGGTTTGTCTTCATCGAAATAATGTATAGAACGAGGATTATGGCTTAGCTTCATTTACAGCATAAAGTGATGATCCATTTAACCATTTAACAATTAACGATGATGCATATATGAACCTCTGCCAAATACCCTATTCGGGAAGGCAGAGGTTTTTTTGCGTATAAGGTCACGGTTGGAGGGGCGTACTTTGGCTTTTTGATAGTGCATGCATTAAAATAATGTTCATAGAGGTTGTTCAAAGTCCGTCCTTTTTGAACACGCAATGAAAGACTGCTAGGCCGAGGTTAGGTCAACAAGCGAACGTTAAGGGGGCACATTGGATGTTCAGAAAAGACTATCTGCTCCGCATGGTGGAGGAAATGACTGAAGCGATCGGCAAAGTGTTTACGTTGAAGCAACAGCGGAAACATGCCGAGGCACTGTCTGAACTGGATGAATTACTTCGCAGGAATTTTGGCTTGAATTCGTCTTTGCTGAATTCTTTGCCTGCAGAGGATGTTATCGAGCTATTCCGTTTTCGTGGCATGATTGAAGTAGATAATTTGCAGCAAGCGGCACGCCTACTTGAAGAGGAAGCTTATATATATGGTGAAAAAGCGAAGGTTGAAGGCATAGATGATGAGGAACGACAGCATTCATTAGATGAAGAACTCATCCGATTAATGAAATCTCTTCATTTTTATCTATATGCACTAAATCACGGAGCCAATCCGAAACTGCTGGATGCGCCGGATCGTGTCGAGTCCATTTTGGATCTAACCAAAGAATACGAACGACCGGCACGAACGGAGAAACAGCTTGCCATGTACCGTGAACAGCAAGGAAAGTATGATCAGGCAGAGAACAGCTGGTATAGACTATTACATGTTGGTGGAGAGCATCCTGTGAATTATCGTCATGATGTGCAGGCATTCTATGAACGGCTAAGTGAACTTGAAGATGCCAAGCTTGAGGCGGGAGGACTCCCTCGTGAGGAAGTGGAAGAGGGGTTTGCCCAGTTACATCGGGAAACGGCGAATGGATAGGAACACCGCTTGTTAGATGTCCTTGCTTGGAGCGGGGACGGAATTGTGGTATGGTAACGGTTGACCAAACCAAATCGAAAGTGAGATGTACCCCCGTGGATTCATTGCGAAAGCTTATACAAGACATCTTTGAACAGAACTCGCTGATTACGGCGACCTGGAGCCAGCTACGCAGACGGGACAATGTCTCGTATACGAAAGTGCAAGTCAAGCCGGTAACGCTCAAAAATCAGTTGCATTATCAATTCGCATTTCATTATAACAACAAAGTGCTGCATGAGAATTTGACTCCGGCTGAAGCGACTGAACGCATGACTGAACTGGCCGAAGAGACGTTTCGTCAAGGGCTGCTCTGTACCACAGAAGCAGACTATCAGATTTTGATCAGCAAAAAATATAAAGTGTCGATTCTGACGAAATCCGCATCCAAGACGGCTGTGGATCTGTCCCACAATCGCAAGAAGCAATACGTACTGGAGGATGGAGTCCCTGTTTCCTTCTTAGTCGAATTAGGAATTATGAATGAAGAAGGTAGGGTACTCGCTCGTAAATACGATAAGTTCAGACAGATCAATCGTTTCCTTGAGATGGTGCAGGATGTAATTCCCCACCTGCCTGAAGGTCGCCCGCTGACCATTGTTGATTTTGGCTGTGGTAAATCGTATCTGACCTTTGCTCTGTATCACTACCTGTCCGTACAGCAACGCAGATCCTTGAAAGTTATAGGTCTGGATCTGAAAGCGGATGTCATTGAGCATTGTAACGATCTAGCGAACAAGCTGCATTATGGTGATCTGAAGTTCTTGGTTGGAGACATTGCAGACTATGATGAGCTGAATGCAGTAGATATGGTCGTCACACTACATGCCTGCGATACGGCGACAGATGCGGCATTAGAAAAAGCAGTCCGTTGGGGAGCCTCTGTTATTTTATCGGTTCCATGCTGTCAGCATGAGCTATTTGACCAGATCGAGTCTACGGTCATGAATCCGTTGTTGTCCCATGGTATTCTCAAAGAGCGCTTCTCTGCACTTGCGACAGATGCCATTCGTGCTAAGTTGCTCGATCTAATGGGATACAAAACGCAGTTGCTCGAATTTATCGATATGGAGCATACGCCCAAAAACATTCTCATACGAGCTGTACGGGGCCAAGCAGGTCCAACGAAGCAGTTGTGGGATGAATACACAGCGTTCCGTGATTTCATTCATGCCGATCCGTATCTGGAACGAGCTTGTGCAGACCTGTTGCCAGGAGGCGCTTCTCGGGAAGCATCTGGTACAGATGAGGGTACGCCTTCTTCAAGTGATTGTAAGGACTGTTAATGAATATTTGTGGAGGTCAGCCAGAATTGTTCTGGCTGGCTTTTTTGTGTTTTCAGGTCAGTCAGTAATTGTTGGTTGACCTTTTTTGTGCTTTCAGTGCAGTGACTCATTGGGTGGATGAGATCGTCAGCATCAAATTGTTAGAGTTTAACAAACGAATGGATAGAGTCGAATGATGAAACGTGGATATGCTCGTTTATGTTTCATAAACATCCTGACCATACTGATAATGAGAATGGAAAGCTTATGGAAGTGTATCGGAATTGCTACGTCACGTAGATTGCTTATATAAGGCAGTTTGACATAGAGGATCTCACGACTCAATAAAAGTGCGTGTTCAAAAAGGTCGGTTTTCAGTACCGAGAAGATGGGATGAAGATAGAAATGGAGTAGCGGAGCGTAGGCAAACCTACGTGAGCAACGGACATTTCGGCTGAATTCCATCTTCGACGCTGAGATGCCGCTCGCGCATCCTTCGTAATCAAAAGAGGACTTTTTGAACAACCTCTAAAAGGGTTTAAGCACTACAGGTAGGAGGTGTCATGTGTTGGCAAAGAGGGATACGTCCAAACGAAAAGGGAGAAATTCGCTGGAATCATGCTTAACCGCAGCATTGGGGTTGCTCGTTTGTATGCTTTTGTGGATGGCATCTCTACGCCAGGGATTGTTTTATGCTACTGATGTCTATGAAACTCTTTTGATGGCTTGTGCAGGGGCACTACTCGCATTCCTCTTCATTTTCATCTTCTTGTTGTATCATGCAGATCAAACGAATTCTAAACGAGGTTTGCTGAGCATAAATGGATTAGATCTGACCCGACCAGAGGATAAGTCAATACAGTTATCTTTCTTGAGATGTTTTTCGTCGACGATGTGGCCGCTAGGTATGATGGTAGGGTTTGCCATGCATGCGTTAATCGGCTCACACAGTACACAGGGCAGTTTAGATGAAATGCTCCGGTGGAGCTTGCTAGCCATTTTTGCTCTGTTGGTAGCAATATTGGCTTGGCTCCCGCAAGGAGCAGGATGGTTTAATCTCGGCTGGCAGATTACAGGCGGCGTGCTAGTGTTGAGCGGCATCTTAACCGTGTGTGGTGTCATACCGCTGCCTTTTGGGGTCATGCGAACAGCCGACCCTGAGATTAGCTCTGCCGGAGCACGGCTCGGCGGATTGCTGCAATACCCCAATGCGTACGGTGCCGTAGTTGGCATGTACACATTGGAGCGGCTAGGCGCCGCCGCGCGCGTCATCGGCTGGCGACCACAGCAAGGCGTGCGGCCGTTGCCAGCCGTGCATCCGCCGCGCGCCGCGCAGCTCATCGCGGCTGCGGCGCCGCTGATGCCCGCGATCGCCGCGCTCCTGCTGAGCGAGTCGCGCGGCGCCTGGCTCGCAACCGGCTGCGCGGCCGGTTGCGCCTTCGTCTTACAGCGGCGGGCATACCGCCTGCCGCTGCTGCTGGCCACGGCCGCGCCTCTGGCGAGCGCGGCGTGGCTATATCGCCAGTTGGCTGCTGCCCAACTGGCGCCTGCACCTGTGCCCGGCCTGCTGGCACTGGCCGGGGCATGGGCAGCTGCGCTGCTCGGCACGCTGCTGCTGTGCCGGTTATGGCACAGCAGCGCGAGTTCGCGCGCAGCCGCCATAACGGCCACGGCGCTGGCGGCAGTTGCCGCAGCCGCGCTGGCCGTGACCTCCACCGCCGAGCGTCTCGCGGCAGGTGTCGGCACAGGGCTGTCCCGCCTACGGATGTGGCAGGACGCCCTGAAGCTGTGGACCGAGGCCGCATGGCTTGGCCACGGGGGAGAGGCATGGCGCGGCATGTATCGCGCCATACAATCCTCGCCGTATGTTGGCGGCGAGGTTCACAGCGGCATCCTTGATCTTGCTCTGGATACTGGCATAATCGGACTAGTGCTCGTTGCGTTGTGGTTTATCTCCACACTACGCATCGCATGGCAAAATGCCACTCACCTGATTCCTTGCATCCTGGTTTTTGCTATTCATGGTGCAATCGACTTTGACTGGAGCTTCACGCTGCTGTGGATGATGTTTATCTGGCTTGGTGGCTGGGCATATGCCTTGCGATTTAATGTGCAACGAACGCTGGAAGCACAGCCATCCGTGCACCGTGCCAAAGGCAGTAACTTGGAACATAGTCCTGTTGTTTCACTGTTCGATTTTAGCACTAATCCAATTCCTTCAGGGCAGCGTGAATGGCGGAGATCGACACATGAGGAAGCTTATTCGCAAAAGGCACTCTCGGAATGCAGGTATGAAATAGGGGCTAGTGTACATAAGTATCAAGTGGTGGATATATGGACTAGATCCGGTTTGATTCTACTCACTGCGTTCTGTTGGATTGGCGGAACAGCTTGGCTTGCTGGGCAGCAGGTTGCAGCGGAGATGCATTATCGTCAAGTTGTACAATCACCGAATCTATCAGAGGAAGAAACATCGATACTTATTCAGGCCTACCGAGCGAATCCATACCGTCCGGATATCGCTATTTCGCTAGCTCGAATACTTCCTGCGGTTGATGGAGAGAAGATGCTGCGACAGAGCTTGTCCCATGTCCAATCCGATCCCAGAATGTATTTTGAAGTAGGAAGACTTGAAGCCCAATCGCTTAAGAGCGAACAAGCCATACATTACTTTAATGAGGCGATTGCATTGAATCGGTATGATTCAATGCTTCATTCCGAGGCTTTATATTGGATGGAGCAGATCGCGCGGCGAGAGTTGAAGGCAGGACAACTCGATCAAGCCAGGCACACTGCTGCGGCTGGAGTGCATATTGTTGAACATTATAGGCAGTTGGTTGAAGAGGTGGCGATAAATAATGATCGTAATGACCGCCACTTCGTGTTTCATCCAGAGGTGACCGCGTATGAAGCAAGCCTGCGCACAATAGCTACAATAGCTGCCAATACTTATTCCTCTAAAGATTTCAGTATCGATCGTTAACGATGTACACAGGTTCACCTAACCATGGATGAGAGAGGAGCAGAGAGAGGGCAGTAGAAAAGAAGCTGCTCCCGCTCTCTTGCTTCCACTTCTCTATAGACGATAACCACCAAACGCCTGTTGAAATGCACGCTGAAGAGGCTCTAGCTCTACGCTCCATAATGCAGCAAGCTCTGAGCTTACATCTGCGTTCCACCAATCACACAGTTTTTTGCGATTATCACGATTTTCCCCGATCCAGAGCAGATTGCCAATCACTTTACCGTAATATAGCTCTTCTGCTTGTTTCATCAGCTCCGGGGAAACATACAATTTAAGTCGTTTGGCTGTACGATATAGCTCCTTGCTACAAGCTCGCCGAATGCCTCTTGCCGAGGGCAGCTTCTGACCAGGCATGTTATGTTTTACCGGGGGAGTGCCGGGTGTGGTTTTGCTTGACATCTCATCACGCTCCTCTTCCGATACCATATGCGGAGTTCCTCTTACAGGACACAATCCCAGCCGGGCAATGTAGCAACGTCTACAGCCCTGTGATAAAATAAGGACGAACATCCATCGTGCGAACGGGCACTGCTAATCAGGATGAAGAAAGAGGGTTGAGATGGACGCTATTCATAATATAGTCAGCCAATTGTTCGATTGGATTCAAAGTCTTGGATACTTTGGAATCATGCTTGGATTAATGCTTGAGGTCATTCCGAGTGAAATTGTGCTGGCGTATGGAGGTTTTCTCGTATCACAGGGAAACATCAACTTTTTCGGTGCTATGATTTTCGGTACAGTGGGCGGTGTGATCGCACAGCTATTTATTTACTGGATCGGTCGTTATGGTGGCAGACCTGTACTTGAACGCTACGGGAAATACATACTCATCCAGAAAAAACATATTGACCATTCCGAAGAGTGGTTCCGCAGGTATGGTACAGGTGTCATTTTCACGGCGCGGTTTGTTCCGGTGGTAAGGCATGCAATCTCTATTCCGGCTGGCATCACGAAAATGCATACAGGCAAATTCATCTTGCTTACTACCCTCGCTGTTATACCTTGGAGTGCTTTGTTTATATATTTAGGGATGATTCTTGGAGATCAATGGGAACATATTGATGAGAAAGCGGCACCGTACATTATGCCGATTTTGCTTGTAGCACTGGCACTTATGATTATTTATGTACTAATTAAATGGATGAATGCTCGTAAAAAGAAGGGAAGTGTTGAGTAATGAGTAAACCTAACTTATCTCACAAATTCGGTAAAGGTCTGCCTCCGAAAGAATTTATTGAGAGTATGACGAAGAACCAAAGTGAATTTCAGGCCAACTATGATAGCTTTACTTGGGCTAGCGAAGAGGATCGTGAGTTTTTCGAAAGCCTTAACTTCCGTGACGATCTGCGTGTTCTGATTCTTGCTGCTGACTGGTGTGGCGATGTTGTACGTAATATCCCAGTTGTGTTTCAGGCTCTAGAAATCTCTGGTATACCGACAGAAGTGCTTATTATGGAGAATCACCCGGAAGTAATGGATGAATTCTTGACTATGGGTGGACGCTCTGTGCCGATCGTTATTTTTGCAGACACAGGTGGTCATGTGCTTGGTCAGTGGGGACCACGTCCACAGCATGTACAAGAAGTCATGGTTGAGTTCAAACGTCTCAATCCAGATCGTGAAGCGGCAGATTATCAGGATAATATCGCTGTGGCACGTCAGGAAATGGCTAAACGTTATGGGGAAGGGACGGAATCACATGCAGTTATCGTTAGCGAGCTGCGTGAACTGATTTCGGGTTATTGATTCGATATGTTGAAGATTCGTACGTTTACACTCGGCCCGCTACAGACCAACGCTTATCTTGTGCAGGGGAGGATCCGGGCAAAGCAGTCATCATCGACCCAGGAATGAACCCGAGTGCACTGGTGAAGGCGATTCAGGATCTGGAGATTGAAGCAATTTTGTTGACGCATGCTCATTTTGATCATATGGGTGGTGTAGACGAAATCCGCAAATTGAAGGGTTGTCCTGTTTACTTGCACGATTTGGAGAGCGAATGGTTGTCATCTCCGAAGTTAAATGGGTCGATGAACTGGCCACAAGCAACACCGCCGCTTTCGACAGATCCTGCCGAATATGCGATGGACGAGGGACAGAAACTGAACTTTATCGGTCATACATTCAACGTATTCCATACTCCAGGTCATTCACCTGGTAGTGTGAGCTTGTTGTGTGGTGAAGATCTATTTGCTGGAGATGTTCTATTCCGTATGGGTGTAGGAAGAACCGATCTAACAGGTGGACGTGAACGCGATCTGATCGATTCGATCCAGAATAAGCTGTACACCTTTGGCGATGAAGTTAGAGTGCACCCTGGTCATGGACCAAAAACAACCATCGGATATGAGAAGCAGAATAATCCTTACGTATCCGCAAGGTAATTCGACAAGCTTATGGGCGAATGATAACAATCTGTCATTTTGATGAGAAGAAAGTCTGGACAAGTGACATTTTTTTCATTAGAATAGCAATTAGTTGTTACAAGCTGTACAGCATCATCTAACTGAAGCGTTAATCAGAAATACCCAACCTTGCGAAGCACGCAGACTGTGGTCTATACCCGGTTTGCGTTCTTTTTTTGTTTATAGACATTTTATCACTGCAATTCAGTAGAAATTAGGAAGTAGAGATTGTTTAGAATGATGATGAAGATAGCAAATAGGAGATCATGAGAGTGAGGAATCTAGAAGTGGAGAAAACAAGAGTTATTCCAATGGCACAAAGTTTCAAGTATCCGGTCATTGAAGAGAGCTGTCGTATAATAGAAAGTGGAAAAAGAGAAGTAGGAACCGAACAAGATTTAATACATAATCCTAGCGTGAATAATGAAGAGTTGAAGTCTGAGCAGAATATATGGATAAGCCATGTGTTAAGAAACAAAGCGCATAACCAACCGTGGTTTGACAAGTTGCAAGATTACAGGAATCCAGTCTGATTGCCCGGGAAATTGTCAGGTTTAAATTTTAATGGAGTTTTTTGAGGTGAATTGCGGTTAGACAATGTCATTTTGCTTCTCTTTGAGTCTAACGTGGTCGATTAAGTAAGAATTGAAGAATAGTTGATGGAGTTGGATTTTCAAGCTCAGATGCTTGTAGCCAGGGGATTCGATACGATTGCTTGACTTACTGCTGGAAATGAATGAGGTATGGAATACACTACTCTTAATTAACCTGTTCATGCTATAATCACTTTTCATTTAGTTTGTATGTAAGTTGTGTAGTCAAAACAATAAAGTTTTATCATGTGGACTCTGGTCACTGGATCAATTGAGCCTTGCGATAATGGGCAGAACACGGCAACAATCGTTTAAGGAATGACCTTCCAAAAAGATTTTGCACAAATATGTTGTATAATTCTAGTATTCCTAGACATCGCTATTCTTTTCTAGTAGACTATACAAATAATTAAAAGTTAGACTACCAGGAGGTTAGACGATGCTACGTTTAGGAGAGAAGGTTGTCATCGTCGCGGATGCGTTTGAGCAGAATCTTCCTGTGGGGGAATATGGATTCATCATCGCTTATGACCGGAATCCGGACAATGCGTTCGATTACGTGCTTCGAGTGCCGCAAATGAACCGGAACTTTTTTGTTCCAGCCGGTGACGTTGATCTGGAAGAGGTTCTGCTGAAGCAAGAAGCTGAGCGGGTCGAGCGAGAAGCGTTGATAGATTACGCCCTTGCGACACACAATGAGAAGCTGTTTCATCATCTGATGAACGGAGATTTTCAAGCTGTGGAAGAGGAAGAGGAAACCGCGGACGAAGTGATGTCACAGGCGGATTTTATAAAGCAGGTTAATCTGCGAGCATGGATTTAGAGAGTCGGCTGATGCCGACTCTTTTTTATTTTCTAATATAATGATCAATTTGATAAATCTTTAGCTACTTTAAGCAAAACTTGATATAGATCGGATTCATCAATAAATTGATATCTATTTATATAATGTTCAGAATCGGTTCAGAGATATTTGATAGAATATCTTCCGTTGAAGAAGGGTAATCCCTATCAATCTTACGTAGGTGAGAGAGGAAGATATGAATATGAGAAGGATTCATCAGAATGGTAAGAAATTCATTATGATGTTGTTGGCTTGTGTAGTCATTTTGGGAGGCGTTCCAATCTTTCCGACATGGGTTGCAGACCAGGCATATGCTTCTGTTGATGAAGAATGGACATCGCTCGGGAATGCTGGTTTTTCTGAAGGAGAAGCTTCTGCTCCCAAGCTGGCGATGGATCAATCAGGTAATACATATGTGGCTTATACGGATTTAGGTGACAGTTTCAAAGCTACGGTGATGAAGTATAGTGTCTCCGATGGCTGGCAGCTTGTTGGTGAGAGAGGTTTATCGAGCGGTTCAGCAATTGGAATTACGCTTGTACTAGATCAACAGGGGACTCCGTATATCGGATTTCAGGATAACAATGAGGATGGTAAAGCAACAGTTATGAGATATAATGTGGTCAATGATGGGTGGGAACCGGTAGGACAAGCTGGTTTTACACCAAATAGCGCGAACTATCCTTCGCTTGCGCTGGATCAGGCGGGCAATCCTTATGTTGCTTTTAAAGACGGTGTTAGTGGAAAGGCATCAGTAATGGCATATAACAGCGATTTGATGAGATGGGATTTGGTCGGAACAGCCGATTTCTCCCCAGACGTGAATAGCTCTGTGTCATTGGTGCTTGATCAAGCAGGAACACCATATGTAGCTTTTCAGGATAGTTCCTCCAATACGACGGTTATGAGATATAGCGCTGATACTTGGGAATTGGTAGGACAAGCGGGCATCTCACCTGGATATACTTCTTCACCATCGCTTGCACTGAATTCTTCAGGTAGGCCATATATCGCATTTAGTGACGATACATCTAAATTGACAGTAATGAGATTCAAGAGTGAGACAGAAAGCTGGGAAACCGTTGGTGAATCGGGGTTCTCTCCAGGTTCCATTTCTTCACCGTCAATTGTAGTAGATCAGATGGGTGTAACTTATGTTGCCTTTAAGGATGGTGCAAACGGTCATAAAGTAACCGTTATGAGTTATAGCCAAAATGGTTGGCAGTATGTAGGTCAAGCTGGTTTCTCAGCAGATGTGGTAGCTACGCCTGCACTTGCACTAGATCCTCAATATGGCCAACCCTATGTGGTTTATCAGGATACATCTGAGCAATCCAAAGCAACCGTAATGCGTTTTGGATCTAAACCCCTGTACACCATCACTTACGATGGAAATGGAGCTCAGACAGGCAGTGCACCCATCGATAATCAGCAATACCATGAACAAGCAGGTGTAACTGTTCAAGACAACACAGGCGCTTTGGAAAAAGCGGGATATACATTTACTGGCTGGAATACAGCAAGTGATGGAAGTGGAACGAGCTATGAGGCTGGCGATCCGTTAATCATGGGTTCTTCCAACGTAACACTATATGCGATTTGGACACCTTCTTCTTCTGGGGGTACAGATAACCCGGATCTGGAGGAGGATAAATGGAATATTCTTGGTCAAGCAGGCTTCTCAGAAGCAATAGCTTCAGACCAGGATATTACCGTTGATGGGAATGGTACGCCATATGTTATATATTCGGATAGTGCTAAAGACTATAGAGCGACTGTAATGAAATATACCAAAGATAACGGATGGATTGCAGTAGGCGAACCAGGCTTTACTCAGAGTTTTACATCCAAAAACAAAATAGCAATTGACCAGAATGGAACAATATATGTTGCTTATAGTGATGGCAATCGTATTGGCAGTGCCACCGTCATGAAGTACACGGAGCATGATGGCTGGGAGGTTGTTGGATCACCGGGTTTCACTCAGAATAGTTTAAGGACTCTTGATTTGAAACTCGATCTAAATGGTGTGCCTTATGTTGCACCTAATACGGGTTATGATCTTAAGGTGATGAAGTATAATGACGAATCGGATCAATGGGAGTACATTGGCAACCCGGGCTACGACCTGGCAGCCGCGGCGGGCGGAACATTATCTATAAGTCCAAACGGTACTCTGTATGCTGCATACAGTGATACTAATGCAGGCTTCAAATTATCCGTAACGAAATACAACGAAGCCGATGATTCATGGTCGTTGGTTGGTGAACGTGCATTTTCTCATACGGATGTAGCTGAAATTGCGCTCGCAGTGGATCAGAACGAAACGGTGTACGCAGGCTATACAGATCCACGAGGTGGACTTAAACCAACCGTAATGAAATTTGATGATTCGGGCATATGGAAAAATGTTGGAGAGCCTAATTTTTCAGAGCACCAAGCCAATTATTTTTCAATGGTGCTTGATCAAGAAGGAAATCCGTATGTAACGTTTATGGACTTTGCCAATATGAACAAAGCAACGGTTATGAAGTATAGCGAGGTTAACGGTTGGGAAGCGTTAGGGGGAGCTGGAGTCTCAGAAGGAATTGCAATGGATACCAGACTGGCGATTAACAAAGATGGAGCCCTTTACCTTGCGTTTAGAGAAGGAATTAGTGCACCCAAATCAACAGTGATGTCTTATGTTCCATCTAAGAGCTATCAAATTCGGTATGACAGTAACGGGGCTACATCAGGAAGTGTACCTTTAGATGACCAGATGTATAAGTCACAATCGCAGGTGACCATTTTGGGTAACACAGGCAATCTAGTGAAGACAGGACATACTTTTGCAGGATGGAATACGGCTGCCGATGGTAGTGGACATAACTATGGTGCAGGGGATATTCTGCTCGTAGGAAAATCGAACGTTATTTTGTACGCGAAGTGGACTGCTTCGAATAATGGTGGATCTGGAGGCTCCGGTGGATCTGGAGGTTCTGGCGGATCATCCGATGGAGGAAGTGGTACGACTCCGGGTAGTGGTAGCAATTCTGGAGGTACTGGAAACGCAGCGACAGGTGCATCACCATCTGGCGGAGGAGCATCATCTTCTGGTGAGGGTGCAACCAACTCAGGTGTCACGATCTTAGTGAATGGAAAGCCGGAAACAGTGGGAACCTTGAGCAAAACTCAATTGAATGGGCAGAATGTGTTGACTCTGACCGTTGATGAGCAAGCTGTTATGCAAAAATTGCAGGCAGAAGGCAAGGGAGCCATAGTGACCCTTCCTGTGCAAAGCGGCGAAAAAGACCGAGTTAACGGTGAACTGTCTGGAAGATTAGTGAAGTTCATGGCAGATCAAGAAGCTGTACTTGTGCTACAGACAGATGCGGCTACGTATTCCTTGCCTTCGCGTTTGGTGGATATTAGTATGCTAGCCCAACAACTTGGCGTGGATAACCATCTTGAGGATATGATTCTTCATTTGCAAATTTCCCCTGCTTCAGCAGATAGCGTATCCGAAGTGGAGGAAGCAGGACGTGTAAACGGCTTTAGCTTGATTGGTTCGCTGTTAGAATTCAATATCACGGCCACATATGAGGGTAAATCTGTGAGTGTAGACCAATTTAACGAGTATGTGGAACGAGCAATAAAACTACCTAGTGAGATTGATTCCATGCAGGTGACGACAGGAGTAGTTGTTGAGAAGGATGGCAGCATACGTCATGTACCAACCAAGATTTCGAATATTAACGGTGTGAACTATGCGAAGATCAATAGTTTGACCAATAGTGTATATGGTCTGGTCTGGAATCCACGAACTTTCACGGATGTTGCGGGACACTGGGCAGAAGCAGAAGTAAACGATATGGGCTCACGTATGGTTATTCGTGGAGTAACGGATACAATATTTAACCCAGATGAGCGTATTACACGTGCTGAATTCACGGCTGTTCTAGTAAGAGCGTTGGGGCTGCAAAGCAATACAGCTAATAACCAGTTTAGCGATGTGAGTCCAAGTGATTGGTATGCAGGTGTAATTAGCGCTGCGGCTGATTATGGTCTTATCGATGGTTACACAGACGGTGGGTTCCATCCTGCACAGGATATCACTCGTGAGGAAGCGATGATGATAATTCATCGGACGATGAAAATCACTGGCTTGGATCGTAAGCTGGATATAAATGCAAGCCAAGATTTTTCACGGTTTACCGATATGAATCAAGTGTCCGATTGGGCCAAAGAAGCGGTGGACATCAGTCTACAATCTGGAGTTGTATCTGGTCGAAGTAACGAGAACATTTCTCCGAAATCTATGATTACTCGGGCAGAGACGGCTGTGCTTGTTCGACGGCTGTTGCAGCAATCAGGTCTTATTTAATAAGGTAATTCCAAAAGTCCAACCTTTTTTTGAACACGCACTAGTATTAATTCTAAACAGGTTGGTAACCAAGGGCAGCGCGTTTAGCGCTGCCTTTTTGGCAGTTATGAACAAGAACGAATATTGGATAGTATGGAGAACAGGTCATTTGCATTGAATTGTCGAACTATCTCCCCTATAATAAAAAAAGTTATCTTGGGACTTTAGCCCGTTAAACGAGCGATTCGTTTTAGGCGGTTTCGGGAAGTTGAACGAAATGAAGGAGGCCATCCGAAAATGAGTATTTCAAACAATGACGTTCAGCATGTGGCCAAGCTGGCTAGGCTCAATCTGACCTCGGATGAAGAGCAGATGCTGACAGGACAGTTGAACGCGATTTTAAAATATGCAGAGAAGCTGAATGAGCTGAACACAGACGATATTGCACCTACCAGTCACGTTCTGCACGTAAGCAACGTGATGCGTGAAGATGAGACAAAAGAAAGTTTGTCAATCGAACAGGTAATGCACAATGCACCGGATGAAGAAGAAGGCCAATTCAAAGTGCCTGCTGTAATGGAATAACCGATAACCGGAAGGAGGACGAACATCGTGAGTTTATTTGAACAATCGTTGCCGGAGATACATAACAAGCTGCACGCCAAGGAATTGTCGGTCAGCGATCTCGTGAATCAGGCATATGAGAACATTGGTGTACGTGAAGATAAGGTAAGGGCATATTTGGCATTGGATGAGGAACGCGCTCGTACCCGTGCACGTCAGCTGGATGACCGTCTCGTTAGTGGAGAGGAGAAAGGTCTGCTCTTTGGATTGCCAGTAGGGATCAAGGACAATATCGTTACGAACGGATTGCGTACGACATGTGCTAGCCAATTTCTGAGTAATTTCGACCCGGTGTATGATGCAACGGTTGTGGAGAAACTTAGAGCGGCAGATACTGTGACGATCGGTAAATTGAACATGGATGAATTCGCTATGGGCGGATCAAATGAAAATTCAAGCTTCTATCCTGTTCGTAATCCATGGGCACTGGATCGTGTACCTGGTGGATCGAGCGGTGGGTCGGCAGCAGCTGTTGCAGCCGGCGAGGCATATTTCACCCTTGGATCAGATACAGGTGGTTCAATTAGACAGCCGGCTTCGTATTGCGGTGTAGTCGGTCTGAAGCCAACGTATGGCTTAGTATCTCGATTTGGTCTGGTAGCTTTCGCATCGTCATTGGATCAGATCGGCCCATTGACCAAAAATGTCGAAGATTCTGCTTATGTTCTGCAAGCTATTGCTGGTTATGATGCCAAAGATTCGACATCTGCCAAAGTCGACATTCCTGATTATTTGAGCGGTCTTACTGGTGATGTCAAAGGTCTTCGCATTGCTGTGCCGAAGGAATACATCGGTGAAGGTGTTGATCCAGCGGTTAAAGATAAGGTTATGGAGGCACTCAAGGTATTGGAAGGACTTGGAGCAACTTGGGAAGAAGTATCACTCCCGCATACCGAATATGCAGTTGCTACCTATTACTTGCTCTCTTCCTCCGAAGCTTCATCGAACCTTGCTCGGTTTGATGGTGTTCGTTATGGTGTGCGTGCAGAGAATCCTGAAAATCTGCTCGATCTGTATCATCAGTCCCGTAGTCAGGGCTTTGGACCAGAGGTGAAACGACGCATCATGCTGGGTACGTATGCGCTTAGCTCCGGATACTATGATGCTTATTACCTGAAAGCACAGAAAGTACGTACATTGATCAAGCAAGATTTCGACAATGTATTTGCTAAATATGATGTGATTATCGGACCAACTGCTCCAACAACCGCGTTCAAACTAGGTTCTCAAGTGGACGATCCACTGACAATGTACCTTAATGATATTCTGACGATTCCGGTCAGTCTTGCTGGTGTACCTGCAGTTAGCATTCCATGTGGCTTCTCAGATGGACTTCCTGTTGGGTTGCAGATTATTGGTAAAGCCTTTGATGAAACAACCGTACTGCGTGTAGCGCATGCGTTTGAACAAAATACGGAATTCCACAAGCAGCGTCCGCAGCTGTAGACTGCCCGGAACGGAGGAATATAGAAATGTCCGCATCTAAATATGAAACGGTCGTTGGACTTGAGGTCCACGTCGAGTTGCACACGAACTCCAAAATTTTCTGCGGTTGCTCCACAGCCTTTGGAGCACCGCCTAATACGCATACTTGCCCTGTCTGTCTCGGACACCCAGGTGTATTGCCGGTATTGAATCGTCAAGCAGTTGATTACGCGATGAAAGCGGCAATGGCTCTGAACTGTACGATTGCTGATGTCAGTAAGTTTGACCGTAAAAACTACTTCTACCCGGATTCTCCAAAAGCGTACCAGATCTCCCAATTTGATCAGCCTATTGGTGAGAACGGTTGGATTGATATCGAAGTGAATGGTGAAACGAAACGGATCGGCATTACACGTCTCCATTTGGAGGAAGATGCAGGTAAGCTGACTCACGTTGATGGCGGCTATGCTTCATTGGTTGACTTCAACCGTGTAGGTACACCGCTTGTCGAGATTGTCTCTGAACCAGAGATTTCTTCACCTGAAGAAGCGCGTGCTTATCTTGAGAAGCTGCGTGCAATCATGCAGTATTGTGAAGTGTCCGATGTGAAGATGGAAGAAGGCTCGCTTCGTTGTGATGCCAACATCAGTTTGCGTCCACATGGACAAGAGAAGCTGGGTACACGGGCTGAGCTCAAAAACATGAACTCCTTCCGTGGTGTTCAGCGTGGTTTGGAATATGAACAATTCCGTCAAGCTGAGATCCTGGATGATGGCGGTGAAGTGGTGCAAGAGACTCGTCGTTGGGACGAGGCTCAAGGCAAAACACTAACGATGCGTGGCAAAGAACAAGCGCATGACTATCGTTATTTCCCAGATCCAGATCTAGTTAACCTGCATATTGATGATGCTTGGAAAGAGCGGATTAGAGCTTCAATTCCTGAGCTTCCAGACCAGCGTAAAGCTCGTTATACTGCGGATTATGGGCTGCCAAGTTATGATGCTGAGGTCATTACTTCATCCAAAGCGATTGCAGATCTTTTTGAAGATAGCTTGAAATACACACAAGATGCCAAAACGGTATCCAACTGGATCATGGGTGAATTGCTCGCTCACTTGAACACCAGTAACTTAGAGTTGTCTCAGGTTCCACTGACAGGACAAGGTCTTGGTGAGATGATTGGACTGCTTGAGAAGGGCACAATTAGCAGCAAGATTGCCAAAACAGTATTCAAAGAAATGCTGGAAAGTGGCAAACTTCCACAACAAATCGTAGAAGAGAAAGGTCTTGTCCAAATTAGTGACGAGGGAGCTATTCTTACGATTGTTGAGCAGGTTGTTGCAAACAACCCTCAATCCGTTGAGGATTACAAGGCTGGTAAACAAAAAGCCATCGGTTTCTTGGTTGGTCAGGTTATGAAAGAAAGTAAGGGGAAAGCCAATCCAGGCTTAGCCAATAAACTACTGACAGACGTACTGAACCGCTAATCCAGCCGGTGAGACCGGATCGAAAGAGGCTCGTCCCTGTGACAGCCTCTTTTTTGTAAAAAATATACTAAGGATAACGACGATAGAAGCATGTTCTATCTATGGAGTATCCATGTACATGTTTTTTACAGCTGGATACCTTATTCACAAGGGTTTACTTAGATTACGCAGGAGGGAGATGAGGAAAAGTGCATATCCAAGCATTGGCACTGGACGATATGGAGACCGTGAGCCAGCTTTGGCGGCTTCAGCATGTGGCATATCGCTTAGAAGCTGAAATCATCGGATTTCAGGAGATTCCTCCTCTGATGGATACGATCGAGACACTCCAGAACTGTGGGGAGACGTTTTATGGTTGCATAGATGCTGATGGTGAGCTTCTCGGGGCTGTCGCAGTTGCTAAAGAAGAGGAAGATACGTTGACGATCACACGAATGATGGTGCATCCGGATCATTTTCGTCAAGGAATCGCTGCTACATTAATGTTTCATGTGTTTGAGCAGTATCCCCATGTGCCTCGATATATCGTGTCTACAGGTACTTTGAACCAGCCCGCAGTGAATCTGTACACTAAATTCGGCTTCAACCCCGTAGAGACTGTCCAAATTGCACCTGGCGTGGAGCTAACGACGTTTCATAAGAGATAGTCTCATCTCAGCCATCCTAGGTATGAAACATTAATTAGGGAATAAATATTAGATATTAACGATTAAAGCTGTTAACAACTTGGAGGGGGAACACCGGCTTTGGGTAATCCTTGGTTTATTGATGAGTGGCATATTTTGTTAAGGTTATTACTTGCGATGTTATTGGGAGGGCTTGTAGGATTAGAACGAGAACGTTCGAATCATGCGGCTGGTTTGCGTACGCATATCTTGGTATGTCTTGGCTCTGCACTAATTATGATGTTATCTGTTTATGGATTTAAAGATTTTGCAAATGAATTAAATGTACGGATCGATCCGGCACGTCTAGCGACGGCGGTTATTACGGGTGTCGGATTTCTAGGAGCAGGTACGATTCTTTTTACCGGAAAATCAATCACTGGTTTAACGACTGCAGCATCAATCTGGGTGGTTGCAGCCATTGGGCTTGCCGCAGGCGCAGGATTCTTTTTTGCATCGATCGTATCCACAGTTTTAGTTCTGCTTAATCTTTGGGTATTTAACAAGCTGGAGTTAAGGTACATTCGGGGCAACAAGCTTCATGTCGTCACACTTCATACGTTATCTGAACCCGGCTTTCTGGAGCAGATCTCTGCCTTTTTGGAACATGAGAAGATCAAAATACGCAAAATTACAGTAAATGAACAAGATTTGGCTTTTGCTGAAGTAATCTCAGTCGAGCGTAAAATTGAAGTTGTACTGCATGTCCATGTACCGCATGATTATAGTACAGTACAGCTTGTATCCAAATTGAGACAACGAGAGCATATTACCAAGGTGTCTGTAGAATAAATGAATTGAACCCTCCCCAGGCCAGTAGTGGCGGAGGGTTTTTGCTTGTATCCATTTTTCTTCCAGTTACTCTTCTGTCGCTTTAGGGTACTATCTAACCAAATGCACGAAGAACGTGAGCATCATTTTTTGAGGAAAGGGGCATGTCATGGTAAGCAAGAAGCAACCCAAACCCGTTCGGAATCGAACACATAAATTCCTCGCCGGGTTATTAAGCGCGATTATTCCTGGCATGGGGCATATCTATTTGCGCCTGTATATGAGAGGTCTTACGTTTATGCTGCTCATTCTACTGGACTTGTCGGCGCTCTTGTATTTCTCGTCGATTGGCATACAGATTAATGTACCACTGTTGATCCTGCTGGCTTTGTTCATCCCGATTATTTATTTCTACAATGTGTATGATGTCTTACAATCTGCAGACTGGGTTATGATGCGCAGGCGTAGAGTGAGTGTGCTTGGGGGTTCGGACAAGCCTGAAACGAATGAGCGTGCTGCAGGAGAGGCGCTTATGGTCTGGGAGAGAGGGGTATCATTTGGATTGTTGCTCATTGTAGGAGGAGCACTTATGGTACTTTTCTTCCGTAAGCCTCGTTGGTTCCAAGAGATTTTGGCGCTGTATGGGGGATATGTGTTTGCAGTTTTATTAATTATAGGTGGCCTAATTTTATTCGGTCGTGAAATATGGGTTATGCTGCGTAAAACGAAAGTATAGATGACGTTATTTTAGGAGGGGAAACGATGAACCGTAAAATCCGAGTGGGTCGCTATACGGCTGCCTCCTTAATCATAACAGTTGGTATTTTATTGATTATGGATAAGCAGTGGGGGACCGACTACTTCTATGAAATCGTGGATTGGTGGCCATTGCTGCTCATTGCACTTGGTTTTGAGTGCATCCTATTATTTCTTTGGTATCTTCGCAAGAGAAAGACCTTAAACGAGGAAGTAAAGGGCGAGAAGGTAAAAATGCGTTTTAGACCTGATGCAAAAGGCATTTTGGCATCTCTTGTGCTTACCGCTTCTGTGTTTATTGTGACAGAGCAGGATCACTACATGCATTTATGGAACAGGGTGAGTCTTAATCTCGGAGCTGCATCAATGGACTATAGCCAAGCTGCTGGATACATGCAAGATAAAGGAACCATACGTGTGCCAGTAGAGATGGAGACGTCGGATATAGTCGTTCAGGGCGTGAATGGAGATATTGCCGTTCAGCGCGGAGACACTGACGAAATTGAAGTTCGTACGGTTGTCTGGGTGGACAATGCTTCAGAGGTACAGGCTAAAGCTGTAGCAGATGCTTCTTTTGTTGAGACAGAAGGCACGAAGGTTATTTATGTCAGAGCTACGGGCAAGACTTATGGAGAAAATGAAAAAACACAGCCACGTATGAATATGACCATTACTGTCCCTGACGACCGTCGTTTCAATCTGGACATTCGTACATCCAATGGAGCGATCTTATTGAATCGTCCTGAAGCGATTAGCACGATTTTGGCTGAGACGGGAAACGGGCGTATTCGAATTACGAATGCGGTTGGCGATATTTCTGGTAAAACGCTTAATGGTGATGTGATTGTAGCTAATGCAATCGGCAATGTTGATTTGGACAGTAATCGAGGAGATATGAAAGCCCGCGGGATATCTGGAGATGTGGATCTAACCACACAAGTTGGCAGCATCAGTATTACCGCTTCTGTTGGTGAGTTTACGGCGGAGACTAGGAATGGAAATATCACCCTAGACAATGCGAATCTGGGAATCAGAGCTCAATCGTTAAATGGAAGCATCAGTATTACTTCGACCAAGATCGGCGGCGATTGGGAAGTGTACAGTGCGGTCGGCGCAATTAATATATTGATACCAAATTTAGGTGACTATAAATTGAATGGTTCTAGCAGCTATGGCGACCTAGTAACAGATTTGCCGTTTACAGTGCGGAACAAAACGATTGAAGGTCAATTAGGCGAAGGGGAATATACGGTCAAAGTTGAAGGAAACAGCGATCTAACGATTAATGAGAATCCTGAAGTCATGACACCCCGTGTAGATGCACAAGATGTAGATAACACAGGGGATGACGTGGAACAGGTGAATGAGAATGAACAAAATTCCCAGGACAATCCACCGGAAGTTCCGTGACTGCCGCGTTGACAACAAACTTGTAGTCGCCGTACAATAACTATCATAAGGTAAGGTGACACGGTGGGATAGGCGGTTGGCCGTTGTTCCTGCCTAAGATCAAACTCTGATTGGCGTTACATGGTAATGTGATCTCCCTTCAGAGAACGAAAGGTAAGGCGGTGGGTTTTATGGCAACACGTGTCCAACATGCGTTGGAGCATCTGAAAACGACCGGTGTCCGTATTACACCCCAGCGTCATGCCATATTGAATTATCTGATGGAATCTATGGGGCATCCAACAGCCGATGAAATTTACCGTGCGCTTGAACCCCAATTTCCCAGTATGAGCGTGGCGACTGTATATAACAATTTGAAGATGTTTTTGGAAGCCGGCATGGTTCGGGAATTAACATACGGAGACAACTCAAGTCGCTTCGATGCCAATGTCACGGATCATTATCATGTGATATGTGATCAATGCGGCAAGATCGAAGATTTCAGCTATCCTTCTTTAAAAAGCGTGGAGCTGCAGGCGGAGACAAGTACTGGATTTGAAGTACATGGTCATCGACTGGAAGTGTACGGTGTATGTAAAAGTTGCAGGACTTAAGAGAGTTGAATTACAATATTAACGTGCGGAATTCGGTTGAATTCTTCACGTTTTTTGTTTTTAAGGCGATTAGATGATGTTATGTATGCATAATGACTAAGATTCAGCATGAATAACGGAGGTAGACTGTTGAGTAGAAAAAACAGATATACACGTCAGAAACGTCGCTCGTTCTGGCCTGGTTTCCTTGGGGCTTGTATCGTTGCGGGCGCTGCGTACTGGCTCATTACGAGTGTATGGCTTAATCCAACCTATGAGGAACCCGATTGGATTGGGATGAAGCAACCTATTTTTGTAGAAGGACAGCGTATGGAGGGGCAAGCTTCAGGTACAGGCAACGAGCTCAAGTTACCTGTCAGCGTTTTGCAGGACGTAATTGATCCAGGCATTCGTTATGAAGCGGCTACAGGTGATATTATTATTGCTTCGCCTCAACGAGTGCTGCATATGAAGGTAGGTAGTACACAAGCAGAATTGAATCATAAAGACTTTCCGATGTCGGTAGAGCCGGAGGTAGTAGGGGATGAAGCTTACATTCCGCTTAAACCTCTGAAGGAAGTCTATGGCATAGCGATACAAGAAGATTCAACAACCGGTGCAGTTCTACTCATGCGCGGGGAGATACGATTCAATATGCCACAGTGAATACCGGCTCAACCAAAGCAGATAAGACGGTTCCACTCTACAAGCAAGGGGAAGAACGTTCTCCTATTATTGCGGATATGCTGCAAGACGACCGGGTACGGGTATGGCAGACTGGGGATGAACAAAGTTTTGTACAGCTCGACAATGGGTATGCCGGTTACATGGACAATAAAAATATCACCCTCACTGAGCAAAAGGAGCTGGACAAGCCCCAGTTCACACTTACCGAAGCCGAGAAGAAGTGGCAGAGTAAGCCTGTAAACTTGGTTTGGGAGGCCGTGTATAATCGGCAACCAGATATTGCGTCCATTGGCAAGTTGCCAGGAGTGAATGTAGTTAGTCCAACCTGGTTCCACATTACAGATGGCCAAGGCAGCCTGAGAAGCAAAGCAGACAAAAGCTATGTGAACTGGGCTCACCGCTCTGGTATGGAAGTATGGGGACTGATGGACAATAGTTTTGATCCGGATATTACGAAGGAAGCAATGGCATCGTATGAGACACGGACACATATTATTGAGCAGATGTTGACATATGCGCAGACCTATCAGCTAGATGGGATCAATATTGATTTTGAGAATGTCTATACGGATGACGGTCCTAACATAACTCAATTTGTGCGTGAAATTAAAGCGATGGCACGTATTCATGGTTTGATGCTCTCTGTTGATGTGACACCAAAATCCAACAGTGAGATGTGGTCGGCTTTTCTAGATCGTCGTTCGTTAGGTGCTTTCGCAGACTATATTGTTGTGATGGCTTATGATGAACACTGGGCTGCAAGTCCAAAGGCGGGATCAGTAGCATCACTGCCATGGACAGAGGCATCTATGCGTCGTATTTTAGAAGAAGACGAAGTGCCTGCCAATAAACTAATTATGGCTGTGCCGTTATACACACGGATATGGACTGAAGAGAAGAATGAACAGGGAGAAGTCAAGGTTTCTTCGAAGGCAGTAGGTATGAATACTGTTACAGATCTGATTAAGGAAAAGAAATTAAAGCCTGTGCTGGATCAAGCCAGTGGACAGAACTATGTGGAATATGAGGAAGATGGCGCAACGAAGAAAATATGGATAGAAGACGCTGTGTCGCTCCAGGCACGTGTAGATTTGATTGATTCGCTGGAACTTGGCGGCGTTGCTGCGTGGAATCGCAGTTTTGCAAACGCCTCTGCATGGGAAGTACTGAAACGAGCTGGTTATGGCAAATGAACTTATTTTAATTTATCATCGGTACACGATTAAGAACCTAATGAACAACGCAATAAGATTATAATCTTCGTTTCGTTAATCCCATTGTTGAATTCAAAAAGGCCCGGAGTGATTATTCCGGGTCTTTTTGTTATTGAAATCTTGTGGGCACTAACAACGGTCGCGAATGATGGGTATCTAAGGAGTTGAGTTTATCTTTCTCGTCTGTTTAATTCCTAGTCTGTACTCGAAGGAGAAGGCGCTTTCAGTTGTGGGGCAATTGTATTGGCCTGTGTGGGATCTAGGGTGAGGATGGTATGACAGAACATGCAACGATCCGTCTTACCTAGCATTTTGGTTAACTTGCCGCACTCTGGACAATCAACTTGCACAGCGCTCGTTGACAGCATCCCTGCCCAAAAGTAGATCGCCAGACTAGCTAGCATAGCAACTAGCCCAATAACGAGTCCTACAGCAGCAAATACCTTGCCAGCATGTCCCCAGAATACAATTCCGGCCGTACCCAGGACCATTAGACCCATACCTAGCATGGTAAGCAACAGTCCCCAAGTGCGAAAAGCATTAATTTTAGCTGATTTAAAAATCATGAAAAATGCTCCTAACGTATGAGTAGTATCGTACCTGGAAAAGAAGGAAACTTCAGCCTGCTTGTAGAATTATATTATAACTGACTTGGCGCATATCTGCCATGAATTGTATGGAGGGACTCGTGGAATTAAAGAACCTAGCCTTTTTATCCGGACAGTCGGAAGAGACGGGAGCAGTTGGGGCTATCGCTTATTCCCACCCAGGAGAGCGATTCCACGGCTCCCTGATTCAGGATTTCGAATTGCTTGTACTTATTATATGTGAATCAGATGAGGTTGCATCTAAGGTAGGGCACTATAAATATGGTGATCTGCGTTATCAGATCATGTATGCAAGTCGACACGAGCTGCGAAGCAGTGTGATCACTGGTGACAATGACAACATGATGCAATGCCTTATAGAAGGAGAGATCATCTGGGAAGTTGACGGTGCTATAAGTGCCCTGCGAGATGAGCTGTCTACGTTTAGCCAAGAATTGAGAGAGCAGAAGCTTCTGCATGAATTTGCTAGCTTTCTTAGAATGTATGTGGAGTCGAAACGCTACATTCAGGAAGGGCATGTGGTGGATGCATATTACAATGTACTTGAGGCTCTAGGGAACTGGGCTAGAATCGTATTAATCGAACAGGGAATATACCCGGATCATGCTGTTTGGACACATGTACAGAGCTTGGATCGGGCATTATGGAAGCTATATCAGGAGCTTACCGTCAGCTCAGAGACACTAGAGCAACGTGTGGAGCTTGTTCTACTAGCTTGCGAGTTTTCTGTCATGTCCAAAATGAGTGAAAGCTCGGGATTGCTACTACGTGTGCTTGGTAGCCGGAAAGAACCTTGGAGTATGGATGAACTTGTTCATCATCCTCAATTAAGGTTTGTAGCCAAAGATCTTCCGCTTGTCCTGCGTAAGCTGGTTTTCCGTTCATTAGTGAAGGAATCACCTGGCTGGCCTTCCTTGATCGGGGGAGAAGGGCGCGAGATCCGCTACTGGATCGAGAGTTAAATGACTGCTGCACTCTACAGTTTAACTGTGTAAAAAGAGGAGGGGAAACCTTCCTTTTTTGTTTGTTTAATAATTTATAAAAAAATGTTGACTCTTAATTATGATTTATGATACATTATATTTCGTTCCTCAAACGCAGAATGTTGTAACAAACAGTCAAATTCTGCTGGAGAACATCGAGAACAAAACGCTTCAAAAAAGAAATAAAAAAAGTTCTTGACGAAAATAACTGAAATGTGTTACATTATAAAAGTCGCCGCTGAAAATGTGGTTGACACAAAAATGAGTAACATGATTCAAGTTTGATCTTTGAAAACTGAACAACGAGT